>DASTSZ010000347.1:0-12015 GCA_035760425.1 Candidatus Eiseniibacteriota bacterium
TCCTCGCCACGCCGCTCCTCGCGGCCGGACGCTGCGTCTTCCCGATCGCGCTGCTTCTCGTCCCGATCTACGTCGCCGGAATCATTCTGGTGCACGCGAAGGAAGGCTGGTTCGTGGTCGGCGCCGGGCGAAACGGCATGGAGTACAGCGTGCTGCTCGTCGTGGTGCTCCTCGTCTTGGCCGCGCATCACGCGCCGGCGCGCCGAGGAACGCCGGGCCGCGCGGAACCAACGCGATGACGACGCCCGCGGAGGCCATGGCCATGAACGCCGACACGCGGGTGAAGATGGCGATCTACGCGCACTTCGCGGAGACGGGCCGCGCGCCCACGCCCGGCGACGCGGCCGCGCGCGCCGGCGCCGACGCCGCGAGCGTCCTCGATTCCTACCGCCGGCTTCGCGAGCAGCGCGTCCTGGTCCTCGAAGCCGACGGCGCCACGATCCGCATGGCGCCCCCCTTCTCCGGCGTCCCGACGCAGCACACGGTCGAGGCGGGCGGCATTCGTTACACCGCCAACTGCGCCTGGGATTCGTTCGGCATTCCGGCGGCGCTTCATCGCGAGGCCGTGGTCCACTCGCGCTGCGAGCAGAGCGGGGAGCCGTTTCAGTTGACGATCGGCCGGGACGGCCCCGAGTCCTCGACGTGGCTCTTCCACGTCGCCGTGCCCGCCCGAGGCTGGTGGGACGACATCGTCTACACCTGAAGCACGATGCTCTTCTTCCGGTCGGAAGAACGCGTCCGCGAGTGGTGCGAGGCCAAGGGTCTCCCCGTGCGCCCCACGGTCACGACCGAGCAACTGTGGAATCTCTCGGCGATCTGGTACGCCACGCGGCTGAGCCCGAACTCCCGCCGCCCCAAACCGGAGGAGATGGTCTCCATCTTCGCGGGCGTGGGATTGACGGGCGACTTCTGGAACCCCGCCTCGGATCGCTTCGGATGAGCGTGCGGCTGGAAGAGCCGCGGTCGGCCGGCGATTGGGCCCGGGCGCGACGACTCGTCGAAGCCTATGCCGCCGCGCTTCCGATCGATCTCTCGTTCCAGGAGTTCGCGGCGGAACTCGACGACCTGGCGCGCCACTACGCGCCGCCCACGGGCGCCTTCTTCATCGCGGTCGAGGCGAACGAGCCGCTCGGGTGCGTCGGCGTTCGCCGTTTCGAGGAAGGCGTGGGGGAGATCAAGCGGCTCTATGTCGCGCCCGCCGCGCGTGGGCGCGGCGTGGGCCGGCTCCTGGCGGAGGCGGCCGTCGAGGCCGGCACGCGACTCGGCTACGCCAGGCTCCTGCTGGACACCCTGCCCAGCATGTCCGAAGCTCTAGCCCTCTACCGCTCGCTCGGATTTCGGCCGACCGAGGCCTATCGATTCAATCCGGTCCCCGGCGCCGTCTACATGGAACGAACGATCTCCTGAGAGGTCCCCGCATGCTCTTCATGATCATCGAACGCTTCAAGGACAACGACATGCTTCCGGTCTACAAGCGCGTGCGCGACCGGGGGCGGGCGATCCCCGACGGACTCGAGTACGTCGACAGCTGGGTCGAGCCGAACTTCGGGCGCTGCTTCCAACTGATGGAGTGCGACGATCTCCGGCTCCTACAGGCGTGGGTGCTCGAATGGACCGGCGCGGGCGTCACGTTCGAGATCGTGCCGGTGGTGCCGAGCAAGGAGACGCGAGAGGTCGTCGCGCCGTTTCTCGAACGAAAGTGACGAGGTAGCCATGGCGAACACGGAGTGGTGGCAGCGCGGTCCCGTCGATGGCGTCCCGGCCGTGCTCCAGCCCGTCGCGCACATCCTTCTGCAAGTTCGGGAGAGCGTCGGCGAACTCACGGCCGGCTTGTCGGAGGAGGAGTGGAATCGCCGCCCCGGCGGCGTCGCGTCCGCGGCCTTTCACGTACGGCACATCACCGGGGTGATCGACCGGCTCTTCACCTACGCCCGCGGCCACGCGCTGACGGCGGAACAGCTCGCGTCGATTCCGTTGGAGGGCCGTGCCATGGCCGCCGCCGACGTCGCGGTCGCGCTCGGCGCGCTGAGCGATCGAGTCGACGCGGCGGTCGCGGAACTGAAGACCATCGATGTCTCGACCCTCGGCGATTTCCGCGGCGTCGGGCGGGCGCAGTTGCCCTCCACCGTCATCGGCTGCCTCGTCCACGGCGCGGAGCACTCGATGCGGCACGTCGGGCAGTTGTCGGTTACGATTCGCGTCGCGCGGTCGGAGTCCCGAGGCGCTTGACGCGCGGCCGCGATCTCAAGAGACAAACCATCCCGGCGGCGGCCAATGAAGGCTAGAATGGTTTCCGCGGGGGTTCACGAGGAGGTCGCATGAAATACGTGGATGGATTCCTGCTCGCGGTGCCGAAGCGAAAGATCGACGCCTACTGCAAGATGTCGAAGAAGGCCGGCAAGGTCTGGCGCGAGCACGGCGCGCTCGAGTATCGGGAGTGCGTGGCCGAGGATCTCAAGCCCGGCAAGAGCGTCACCTGGGCCCGCTGCGTGAAGTTGAAGCCGGGCGAGACGGTCTTCTTCTCGTGGATCGTCTACAAGTCCCGCGCGCACCGCGACCGCGTGCTCGCGAAGGTGATGAAGGACCCGCGGATCACGGGAACGAGCATGCAGTCGATGCCGTTCGACATGAAGCGCATGCTCTACGGCGGATTCCAGATCGTCGTCGAATCCTAGGAACCAAGCGAGGCCCCCATGAAACCGATTCAGATCGTCGGCTTGCTCCTCATCGTCGTCGGCGTCTTCGTGCTCTGGAAGCGCCCCATGTACGCCACGAAGAAGGACGTCGTCGAGATCGGCGACTTCAAGGCGACCGTCGACCAGCGCGAAGCGGTCCCGGCCTGGCTCGGCGGGGTGAGCATCGGCGTCGGCGTCATCCTCCTTCTCGCCGGCGCGCGTAAGCCGTGATCGACGAAGCGCGCGAATGAGCCCGACCGAATTCGCGAAGTGGCGGCCGCATCCTTGGCACGGTCTCGAAACCGGCAAGGAGCCGCCGCTCCAAGTGAACGCGTACATCGAGATCACGCCCTTCGATCTCATCAAGTACGAACTCGACAAGCCGACCGGGTATCTTCGCGTCGACCGTCCGCAGCGGACGTCGTCGCAGCCGCCGGCGCTCTACGGCTTCATTCCCCGCACGTACTGCGGCCAGGCGATCGCGGCGCTCTGCCCCGGCGCCGACCACGGCGACGGCGATCCCCTCGACATCTGCGTCTTGAGCGAGCGGCCGATCGCGCGATCGGAGGTCATCGTTCCCGCGCGCATCGTCGGGGGGATCCAGTTGCTCGACCGGGGCGAGGCGGACGACAAGATGCTCGCGGTCCTGGAGGGGGACTTCATGTGGAGCGAGGCGAACGACCTCGCCGACCTTCCGGAGATTCTCGTGGAGCGGCTCGTCCACTACTTCTCGACCTACAAGCTCGTGCCCCACGCCGACGTGCAGATCGTGGTCCAGCAGACCTACGGCGTCGCGCACGCGGCGAAGGTGGTGAAAGCGGCCATGGGGGATTACGAGGCGCTCGTCGCGGCGTCGCCGCCGCCTCGCTGATTCACCGCCCGCGGCGCATCGCGTCCACGGCGTCCGCGTTCGTCCAGAAGACGACGGTGGCGTCCGATTCGATCAACGCCACGATCGCCTCGCGCGGCCCCTCCCGCCACGCCGCGCTGCCGTAGAACGCCTCCTGCGACGACTTCAGCTCCTCGAGACTCTCGTACGAGCGGATGAGGAAGTAGGTGTCGGGCTCGAGGAGCGACGGGCCGAAGGCGACGACGTCCATCTTCACGGCGTGGAGAAGCGGAATGCTTTGATTCGACGCCAGATCGTGGAAACGAGCCCCGCTCCCCGGCTTCAACTTGTAGGATCGGATCTCCACGAGCCGCCTCGCCGACATCACCCCACCCAGACCGTCTTCACGTTCACGAACTCCCGGATGCCGACGGCCGCCAGCTCGCGGCCGTAGCCCGACTCCTTCACGCCGCCGAACGGGAGCCGGGGGTCGGAGCGGACGTAGCCGTTCACGAAACAGGCGCCGGCGTCGAACTCGTTCGCGGCGATCCGCTCGCCGCGCGCGACGTCGCGCGTGAAGACCGCGGCGCCGAGCCCGAACGGCGTGTCGTTCGCGAGCCGAATCGCCTCCGCCTCGTCGCGCGCCGCGATGACGGCGGCGGCGGGACCGAAGGTCTCTTCGCCGTAGACCGGCATGCCGGGACGCACCTGGTCGAGCACCGTGGGCGGATAGAACGCGCCCGGTCCCTCGGGAATCTCCCCGCCGAGGAGGAGGCGGGCGCCGCGCGAGACGCTCGCCCGCACCTGGCGATGGAGTTCGTCGCGCAGATCCTCGCGCGCCATCGGCCCCAGATCGGGCGCGTCGGCGTCCTCCGCGAGCGGATTTCCCCATCGCTTGGCGCGCATGGCGGCCACGAATCGCTCGGTGAACGCCTCGCGCACCGATTCCACGACGATGAACCGCTTCGCCGCGATGCACGACTGTCCCGCGTTGATGAGCCGCGACGCGGCGCACGTGGCGGCGGCCGCGTCGAGATCGGCGTCCTCCAAGATGACGTAGGGATCGCTTCCCCCCAGTTCGAGCACGCACTTCTTCAAGACTTCGCCCGCCGCGGCCGCCACGGCGCGGCCCGCGGGGGCGCTCCCCGTCAGCGTGACGGCGCGAATCTGCGGCATCGCGATGATCGGCTCCACCGCGGCGCCGGGCACGAGGAGCGTCGTGAAGAGTCCGTCGGGGAGACCCGCTTCGCGGAAGATCGCCTCGATCGCCAGCGAGCAGCCCGAGACGTTCGAGGCGTGCTTCAGCACGCACGCGTTCCCCGCCATGAGCGCCGGCGCCGCGAATCGGAAGACCTGCCAGTAGGGAAAATTCCAGGGCATGACGGCGAGGACGACGCCGAGCGGCTGAAACGCGACATAGGAACGCGACGCGTCGGAGGGCGCGTCGATCGGCGCGAGCATCGACGCCGCGTGCTCGGCGAAATGATCGCAGGTCCAGGCGCACTTCTCGGCTTCGGCGCGGCCCTGCGCGACCGGCTTCCCCATCTCGCGCGCCATCAAGACCGCGTCCTCCGCGGCGCGCTCGCGAAGCCGGGCGGCGACGCGGCGCAACGCGGCCCCGCGCGTCTCGAACGACTCGCGCCGCCACGACAGGAACGCGCGCTCGGCTTGATCCAAGGCGGCGCCGATGGCCGCCGGCGTCGCCTCCGGATAGTCCCGGATCGTTTCGCCCGTCGTCGGATCGATCGATCGAAGCATCCAAACCCCCTGAACGGCCCCCGGCGCGAAAGCCCGAACGGAAGGCGGGACACGCGCCGGAACCCCTGAAATCACAAGCGACTAATCCTGATGAACCGCGACCCGAACCGTGGCAGAATGAGTCCCCCGCGCTTCGGATGCAAGTCCTCCAAGGGTCCCATGCGGCACCCCGGAGAGCCTGCACCGACGGCACGGGTTTCGCTTGCAACCCTTTGAACGCGAGCGACCTACAAGATCGAGCACCGGGATTTCCGCCCCCGCGCTCCCGGCAAGGACCCGACGAAGAGATGAGCGACCCAGCCAAGTCCCCGAATCCGATGAGCCTCCCGTTCGTGGAGGCTCTCTACGCCGACTTCCTCCGCGACCCTGCGTCCGTCCCGGCCGAGTGGCGGCGGCAGTTCGAAGCCATGCCGGACGCGAACGGGTTCGCCGCGCGACCGCGGCTCTCGCCGTCGTTCCCGCGGCGGACGCTCTACGGCAGCCCGCGATCGCGCGGCCGAAACGGCTCCGGCGTGAACTCCCTGCTCGATTTCGACGGCGACTCCGAGGCCCGCCCCGCCGCCACGAAGTCGGACGACGCCGGCGCGCGGCTCGCGGGCGGCGCGGTCTCGCTCTCGCGCGCGGGCGGCAGTCATCGCGTGGCGGGCGTGGCCGGCATCGGCGATATCGCCGCCCCCGGCGCCTTCTCGCTCATTCAGACCTATCGCGCGCGCGGACATCAAGCCGCGGCCATCGACCCGCTCGGCGCGGCGCGACCGGCGCCCTCGGATCTCGATCCGGCCTTCCACGGCTTCTCGTCGGAGGATCTCGACCGGCCCGTCGACGTGGAGTTCGCCGGGGTGCGCGGCGGCACCCTGCGCGATCTCCTCGCCCGGCTTCGCGCGACCTATTGCGGCACGATCGGGTGGCAGTACCGCCACATTCACGATCCCTCGGTCCTCGCCTGGATCCAGGAGCGGATCGAACAGCCGCAATATCGGAAGGAGCTCACGGCCGACGAGCGCCGACGCATCCTCCAGCGTCTCACCGCGGCCGCCGTCTTCGAGGATTTCATCCAGAAGAAGTACATCGGTTCGAAGTCCTTCTCGGTGGAAGGATGCGAGGCGCTCATTCCGCTCCTCGACGAGGCGATCGACCTCGCCGACCAAGGCGGCGCGAGCGAGGTCGTCATCGGCATGGCCCACCGCGGCCGCCTGAACGTGCTCTCGAACGTTCTCGGGAAGCCGGCGCGCCGGATCTTCCACGAGTTCAACGACTCCGACCCCGAGATGTGGATCGGGCGCGGCGACGTGAAATACCACCTCGGCTACTCGTCCGACCGCGTCATGCCCTCGGGGCGCTCGCTCCATCTCTCGCTCTGCTTCAACCCGAGCCATCTGGAGTTCGTCGGCCCGGTGGCGCAGGGCCGCATGCGCGCGAAGCAGGACCGCGTGAAGGACGCGAAGCGGGAGCGCGGGGCGGTGATCCTGATCCACGGCGACGCCGCATTCGCGGGAGAAGGCGTGGTGCAGGAGACGCTGAACCTGAGCCAGCTGCCGGCCTATCACACGGGCGGCACGCTCCACGTCATCGTGAACAACAAGATCGGCTTCACGACGGTGCCCGAGGAGGCGCGCTCGAGCCCCTACGCGTCGGACGTCGCGCGCCTTCTCCAGTCGCCCATATTCCACGTGAACGGCGAGGAACCCGACGCGGTCGCGCGCGTCGTCCGCACCGCCATGGAATTCCGGCGGGTCTTCCGCCGCGACGTGGTGATCGACCTCTACGGCTATCGCCGCCAGGGGCACAACGAGGGCGACGAGCCGGCCTTCACGCAGCCGCTCCTCTACAAGGCGATCGCGAAGCGGAAACCGGTGCACGTCCTCTACGGCGAGCGCCTGATCGCCGAGGGCGTCGTCACGCCGGGCGAGGTCGAGGCGATGGGGCGGGAGGTGCGCGAGCGGCTCGAGGTCGAATTGAAGGCCGCGCGCGACACGAAGCCGACGCCCATCGCCGATCTGGAGACCGGGGTCTGGAAGCCCTACGGGGGCGGCGCCGACGCCGCGTCTCCCGAGCCCGAGACGGGCGTGGCGCGCGCGCGACTGGAGCACTACGTCGAAACGACCGCCCGCGTGCCCGAGGGATTCCACCCGCATCCGAAGATCGCGCGCGCGCTCGAACTCCGGAAGCAGATGGCGCGCGGCGAGCGGCCGATCGACTGGGCGTCCGCGGAAGCCGCCGCGTTCGCGTCGCTGGTCGACCAGGGGTTCCGCGTCCGGCTCACCGGACAGGACAGCGAGCGCGGCACCTTCAGCCATCGCCACGCGGTCCTGCACGACGTCGAGGACGGCAAGACCTACACGGCGCTCCAGAACATCGCGCCGACGCAGGCGCCCTTCGAGATCGCGAACAGCCCGCTGGCCGAATCGGCGCCGATCGGATTCGAGTACGGCTACAGCCTCGAATGGCCCGACGGCCTCGTCGTCTGGGAAGCGCAGTTTGGCGACTTCGCGAACGTGGCGCAGACCTTGATCGACCAGTTCCTCGCGAGCGGCGAGGCGAAGTGGCGCCGTCTCTCGGGCCTCACGCTCCTCCTGCCGCACGGCTTCGAAGGCCAGGGCTCGGAGCACTCGAGCGCCCGCATCGAACGCTTCCTCCAACTGGCGGCGCGCGACAACATTCAGATCGCCTATCCGTCGACGCCCGCGCAGATCTTCCATCTCTTGCGCCGACAGGTGATCCGCCCGTGGCGGAAGCCGTTGATCGTGATGACGCCGAAGAGCCTCCTTCGAAACCCGGAGACGGTCTCGACGCTCGACGAACTCGCGACCGGCCGTTTCCAGCGGCTCTTGGGCGATGCCGAGATCGCGCACGCGAAGACGAAGCAGATCCTCCTCTGCAGCGGGAAGATCTACTACGAACTCGCCGCGGTCCGTAAGGAGCGGGGGCGCGCCGACACCGCGATCCTCCGCGTGGAGCAGCTCTATCCGCTGGCCGACGCGGCCCTCGAAGCGCTTCTCGAGCCCTACAAGTCGGGCACGCCCGTGACGTGGGTGCAGGAAGAACCGGAAAACATGGGAGCCTGGCCCTATCTTCGCGCCCGCTTCGGTGCGACGCTGCTGGGCCGCCATCCCTTCTTCGCCGTGAGCCGCCCCGAGTCGCCGACACCGGCGTCGGGCGCGCACAGCAGCCACAAGGTGGAGCAGGAACGGCTCCTCGCCTCGGCGTTCAACGCGCCGCGCGCGCTCGCATAGCACCGGACGGGCGCAGACGCCGCCGGGAAAGGAAGAACGATGTCCGTGGAATTGAGAGTCCCCGAGGTCGGCGAATCGATCACGGAAGTGCAGATCGGCGCCTGGCTCAAGGCCGAGGGCGACGCCATCGAGCGCGACGAGGCGCTCGTGGAGATCGAGTCGGACAAGGCGACGCTGGAGCTTCCCGCGCCGGTCTCCGGGACGTTGACGAAGATCGTGGCGAAGAAGGGCGCGATCATGAAGGTCGGCGATCTGATCGCCGAGTTGACCGAGGGCGCGTCGGCCGGCGCGCCTGTGAAGTCGTCGGCAAAGGCGCACGCGGCTTCGACGGCGCCCACGCCGGCGAAGTCCCCCGCACCGCCCCCCTCGGCGCCCGCGCCCGCCCCCGCGAAACCCGCGGCGAAGCCCGCCGTGGCCGCGACTTCCGCCGCCGCGCCGCCGCGCGTCATGCCGGCCGCGGCTCGCGCACTCGCCGAAGCCGGCCTTGCCTCGACCGACGTCCGCGCGAGCGGGCCCGGCGGGCGCCTCTTGAAAGAGGACGTCGCCGCCCACGTGGCGAATCTCGGCGCGAAGCCCGCCGCCGCGCTCTCGCCCCTCGATCGCGTGGAGACGGCGGCCCCCGCCGACGCGCGCGGCGAAGAGGCGGTCCCGATGAGCCCGATGCGCGTCCGCATCGCCGAGCGCCTGAAGGCCGCGCAGAACACCGCCGCGCTCCTCACGACGTTCAACGAAGTCGACATGTCGTCGGTCATGGCGCTCCGCGAGGAGCTGAAGGAGCCCTTTCAGGAGCGCTACGGCGTGAAGCTCGGCTTCATGTCCTTCTTCGTGAAGGCGACGGTCGACGCGCTCATGCACTTCCCGCAAGTGAATGCGGAGATCCGCGAGCGCGACATCGTCTACAAGAACTACTTCGACATCGGCATCGCGGTCGGCGGCGGGAAGGGCCTCGTCGTGCCCGTGCTGCGAAACGCCGAGCGGCTCTCCTTCGCGGAGATCGAGACGGCGGTCGCCGATTTCGGCGCGCGCGCCAAGGAGAACCGCATCCAGTTGGAGGAACTCGTCGGCGGCACGTTCACGATCTCGAACGGCGGCGTCTACGGCTCCCTCCTCTCGACCCCGATCGTGAATCCGCCGCAGAGCGCCATCCTCGGGCTCCACGCCATTCACAAGCGCCCCGTCGCGGTGAACGACGAGGTCGTCATCCGGCCGATGATGTACCTCGCCGTCACGTACGATCACCGCGTCATCGACGGCCGCGAGTCGGTCACGTTCCTGAAGCACATCAAGGACCTCATCGAGCGCCCCACGCGCATGCTCCTGGGGCTCTGATCGGATCATGAGCGCACCGACCGCGTCCCCCGTCTCTCACGACCTCGTCGTCATCGGCTCCGGCCCCGGCGGCTACGTCGCCGCCATCCGCGCCGCGCAACTCGGCATGAACGTCGCCTGCGTGGAGGAGGTCCCCGCCCTCGGCGGCACCTGCCTGCGCGTCGGCTGCATCCCGAGCAAGGCGCTCCTCGAGTCGAGCGAGCGCTACCACGAGGCGAAGACCGCCTTCGCGGCGCACGGCGTGACGGTGGGAAGCGTCGGCCTCGATCTCCCGGTCATGCTGAAGCGGAAGGACCAGATCGTCACCGACCTCACGCGCGGCGTGGAGCTGCTCTTCAAGAAGAACAAGGTGACGCGCTACGCGGGGCACGGACGGCTGGCCGGCGGCGGGCGCCTGACCGTGACGGGCGCCGACGGCGCCGCGGTCGCGGAGCTCCAGGCAAAGCACATCCTCATCGCCACCGGATCGAAGCCCGCGTCGCTGAAGGGCGTGGCGTTCGATGGCGACCGGATCGGCGGAAGCACCGAGGGGCTCGCCTACGCGGAAGTCCCGAAGCACTTGGTCGTGATCGGGGCCGGCTACATCGGGCTCGAACTCGGCTCCGTCTGGCTCCGGCTCGGCGCGAAGGTCACCGTGCTCGAGTACCTCGACCGCATCCTCCCCGGCATGGACAGCGACCTCGCGACCGAGGCGAAGCGGATCTTCGAACGCCAAGGCATGGCCTTCCTCCTCGGCCGACGCGTCACCGGCGCGACGATCGAGAAGAAGGAGGTCGTGGTGACGTCCGAAGGCGCCGAGCCGATCCGCTGCGACCGCCTGCTGGTCGCCGTGGGCCGCGTGCCGAACACCGACGACCTCGGACTCGACGCGGCGGGGCTCAAAACCGACGAGCGGGGCCGCATCCCGGTCGACGCGCACTACGCCACGTCCGCGCCGGGGATCTACGCCATCGGCGACGTCATCGGAGGCGCGATGCTGGCGCATAAGGCCGAGGAGGAAGGGGTCGCCTGCGTGGAGCGGATCGCCACCGGCTACGGCCACGTGAACTACGACGCCATCCCCGGCGTCGTCTACACGCACCCCGAGATCGCGTCGGTCGGCCGCACCGAGGACGAACTGAAGGCGGCGGGCATCGCGTACAAGAAGGGTGTCTTCTTCTTCCGCGCGAACGGCCGCGCGAAGGCGCTCGGCGACACCGACGGCCGCGTGAAGATCCTCGCCGATGAGACGACCGATCGCATCCTCGGGGTCCACATCCTCGGCCCCCGCGCCGGCGACCTGATCGCCGAGGCCGCGGTGGCGATCGAGTTCGGCGCCAGCGCCGAGGACCTCGCCCGCGCCTGCCACGCCCACCCGACCCTGGCCGAGGCGGTCAAAGAAGCCGCCCTCGCCGCCGGCGGCCGGGTGATCCACGCCTAGCCGCCCCCCTCGAAATTATCGGAAACCACCCTCCGGCTCGGGGGCGTAGAAGGGCTATCGTCCGCTTACCCGAGATTGGAGGCCCCTCATGCACGCCCATCGTCGCCACCGCCCGCGGCGCATCGTCGCCCTCGCCCGCTCCCTCGATCGCTCCGGCGCTCTTCTCCTCCTGACCGCCGCCGGCGTCGTCCTCGCCGCCCTCCTCCTGGTCGTCACCGCGACCCCGGCCCACGCCGACACCACGCGGAAGTTGAACGGCGACTACGCCGTCGGCGGCGCGCGCCGCCTCGAAATCGGCATTCCGTTCGGCGAAATCCGCGTCGAGGGCACCGACGATTCCCGCGTGAAGGTCCGCGTCGAGGCGTCGTGCGACGAGGACAGCGAGTGCGAGGAGTTCATGAGCGACCTCCGGCTCGAATCGACGAATCGCGGCGGCACGCTCCGGGTGAAGCTCGAGGGAACGAAATTCCAGGAGACCTGGAACAGCGACGACGACGAGGAGGATTCGGGCGACCGCGACCGTGGCCGCCGCCGCCACCGCGCCGACCGCCGGCGCGACCATGACGGCGACGACCACGGCCATCTCACCATCGTCGTGGAGGTGCCGCGCTCGCTCCAGGTCGAGCTGAACATGGGCGCCGGCGAGGTGAACATCGCCGGGCTGCGTCACGATCTCTCCGTCGACCTCGGCGCGGGCGAGGTGAACGTGCGCATGATGGAGCGCCACGTGGCCTCCGTCGACGTGAAGATGGCCATCGGCGAGACGACGAT
>DASTSZ010000348.1:0-6723 GCA_035760425.1 Candidatus Eiseniibacteriota bacterium
GGAGACGTCGCCGAACTCCACGCGCTCCCCCGCTTCGCGGGCGCGGCGGATGATGGCCGTGTCGAGTTCGAGGACGACGTAGGGAATGCCGACCTCGCGAAGCACGCGAGCCACGTTTCGCCCGTTCACGCCGTAGCCGGCCACGATGACGTGGTTCTGAAGCGGCGGCGCGGCCGCGTTCGTGGTCGCGGAGGCCGCCGCGCCCGCGGCCTTCGCGGCGGCGCCGGCGAGCGCCGGGATGGCCGCGCCCGACACGTGCCCCTCCGCCACGACGTCACTGGGCGGGAGATGGACGTGCGTCCCCGTGTGCGCGCCGGCCCACGCGGCGCCCCGCATGAGGAACGGCGTGAGAATGAGCGAGATGACCGCGACCGCGATGAACTGCTGGCTCTGCGCCCCCGAGAGGAGCCCCTGGTCGAGGCCGATGCGCGCGAGCACGAAGGAGAACTCGCCGACCTGCGCGAGCGAGATGCCCACCACGACCGCGATCCGAAGCGGGAAGCCGAGCAGCCGGACCACCGCGCCCGCCACGAGCGCCTTCACGGCCATGGAGAGCACGAGCCAGCCGCCGACCGGTCCCGCCATGGAGACGATGGCGGCGGGCGCGAGGAGCATCCCGATCGAGATGAAGAAGAGGCTGCTGAAGAGATCGCGGAACGGAAGGATCTCCGCCACGACCTGGTGGGAGTACTCCGACTCGCTCACCAGGATGCCGGCGAGGAAGGCGCCGAGCGCGGGCGAGAGTCCGAGCGCGCCGGTGACGAGCGAGGCGCCGAGACAGACCGCCACCGCCATCATTACGTAGAGTTCGCGCACGCCGCTTCGAATGACCGCGTTTACGAGCCGCGGCATGCCGTAGCGCGCGAGGAGGAAGAGGCCGACGATCGCCACGACGCCGAGCAGGAGGCCCGGCCCCATCGCCATTCGGCTCGTCCCCGCCAGGATCGGCGCCGCGATGAGCATCGGGACGATGGCGACATCCTGGAAGAGGAGGATGCCGAGGAGGAGGCGCCCCTGCGGCGCGTGGGTCTCGCCCCGCTCGGCCAGGAGGCGGAGAATCATGGCGGTCGAGGAGAGCGTGATGAGCATCCCGGCGAAGACCGCCTTCGGGAGCGTGGCGTTCACCGGCAGCGCCAAGAGGAGCGCCGCGATGGCGGCGATCGTGCCGACCACCTGGAGCGGACCGGCGAGGAGGAAGGCGCGCCGAATCTCCCGGAGCCGCGCCAGCGAGAACTCGAGTCCGATCATGAAGAGGAGGACCGCGACGCCGATGTCGGCGAGCGTCTCGACGTGATGCGGGTCGCTGACGAGCCCGAACACGCCGGGGCCGATCAGGATGCCCGTGAGCATGAAGCCGACGGCCGACGGGATGCGAAGCCGGCGGCTCGGCAGGAGCACGAGGAGCGCCGCCGTCAGCGTGATGACGAGGTCTTGGAGGAAGGAGCCGGTGCCCACGTTACAGGAGCCGGATCGCGTCCGCGAACCGCTCGATCTCCGAGACGTCGTTGTAGTGGCAGAGGCTCACGCGCGCCAAGCCGGCGTCGGGATCGAAGCCGGCGGCGCGAAGGAGCCGCGGTGCGTACATGTGACCTTCGCGGGACTGGATGCCGCGCTCGGCCAAATGGTCGACGATCTCGGCGGCGGTCCGGCCGGCGATGGAGAAGGTGACGGTCGGCAGGCGTGTCGCCGCCCGAGCGGGATCGGGATCGCCCAGGATGGAGAGGCCCCGCTTCGAGCGGAGCGCCTCGACGAGCCGCGCCGCGAGCTCGATCTCGTAGGCGCGAATGCGAGCCATCCCGCGCGCGAGGGCCGCGCGGAGCGCCGTCGCATCCGCGTCGTCGCACCGTTCGATGGTTGGCGGCGCCGGGCCCGTCTCCGCCTCCGCCGTCGCGAGATAGTGCATGGCCGCGGAAATCCCCGCCATCCCTTCGAAGTTCTGCGTCCCCCCCTCGAACGCGTAGGGCGTCGTGGCGGGGATGAAGAATTCGCGCGGCGGCTCGAGCGAGTTCAGGAGGTCGCGGCGACCCCAGAGGAATCCGATGTGGGGGCCGAAGATCTTGTAGCCCGAGAAGGCGAGGAAGTCCGCGCCGAGCGCCTGCACGTCGATCGGACCGTGCGGACCGTAGTGCACGGCGTCGACGAAGGTCCAGGCCCCCTGCTCGCGCGCGAGCCGCGCGGCGGCGGCGACGTCGACCAGCCGCCCGCTCGTGTTCGACGCCAGCGGCAGCGCGACCAGCCGCACGCGTCCCTCGCGGAGGATCGCCGCGAGATCCTCCGGTTCGAGCCGCGCTTCGGCGCCGCCTCGCACCTTCCACCACTTGAGTTCCACGCCGCTTCGCTCGAGCCGGAGCCAGGGCCCGATGTTCGCCTCGTGATCGAGTTCGGTCACGACGACGCGATCGCCCGGCTTCAGGGTCGGCCGGATCGCCTCGGCGGCGGCGCGCATGACCGACGTGGCGTTCTGGCCGAAGTAGATCTCCTCGGGCGAGGCGGCGTTCAGGAAGGCGGCGAGACGGCGGCGCGTGGCCGCGATGACGGCGTCGACGGCGCGCGAGCGGTCGTAGCGTCCGCCGCGCTGCACGTTTCGGGATTCGAGGTGCTCCCGAATCGCCGCGACGACTTCGTCGGGGACTTGGGCCCCGGCGGCGTTGTCGAAGAAGATCGGCGCGCCGGGGGCGCGAAGGGCCGGGAAACGGCGCCGCGCGAGATCGGCGCGAAACGTCCCCTTCGCCTCAGACCTCGACATGGATCTCGCCCCCTTCTTCCTTCACGCGAAAGGTCCGCACGCCGACGACCGGCGCCTGCGGATGCTGCCCTGTCTTCACGTTGAAGGGCCAGCCGTGGTCGGGGCAGCGGACGACGTCGCCCTCGATCGAGCCCTCGCCCAGACTCCCGCCCATGTGGGCGCATTGATTCCGAATGGCGTAGACCGTCCCCTCCACGCGGAAGAGCGCGATCTTCAGTTCGTTCACGGCGACGATCGTGCCGCGGCCTTCGACGACGTCGCCGCTCGCGGCCACCCGGTGGAACTCGGCCATCGACCCCCCGCGCGCCCGATGGCGCGGCGCGCTGCGTACCATGAAAACGAAAACCGGCGCCCCGTTTCCGGAGCGCCGGTCGATTCTACCGGTCGAAGCGCGAGAGGCCTAGTGGCCCCCGCACCCGCAACCGCCACCACCACCGCTGCCACAGCCGCCGCCCTGCGCGCCCTCTTCCTCGCCGCTCGAGAAGGAGTTGCCGCAGCCGCACGACTTGACCGCGTTCGGGTTGTTGATCTTGAAGCCGCCGCCCTGGAGCGAGTCGTCGAAGTCGATCGACGCGCCCTCGAGGTACTGGTGGCTCTGGTTGTCGACGATCACCTTCACGCCGGCGTGCTCGAAGACGAGGTCTTCGGACGAGGGCGCTTCGTCGGCGATCTGCATGCCGTATTGGAGACCGGAGCAGCCGCCGCCGGCGACGAAGACGCGGACGCCGACGAACGTGCCTCCGTTCTGATCCATGATGGACTTGAGTTCGGAAGCCGCCTTCTCGCTCAGGGTGACCATTTCGTTCCTATCCTCCGGTTCTACCGATGTCTTTCTCGGGCTCCGTCGTGGAAACGTGCAAACCACGTGCCCAAACTCTTGAGATGCGGGCCGAGCCTCGAAGATGCGCTCTTATCTAACGTTAAGTATAGCGGCTGGTTTGGGGCCCCGTCAACGGGCCCCCGGGGGCCGGTCGGGAGGGCGCCCCTGTTGCAGGATGCGGAGCAGATTCGTGCCGCCCGAACGGGTCGTCGTCCCGGCCATGGCCACCACCCAGTCCCCCTTCCGGAGCACCTTCATCCGGATGAGGAGCCGCAATCCGGCCTCCACCATTCCTTCCGCCGTTCGCCACATCGGCACCTCGACCGGCACCACGCCCCACGCAAGGGCGAGCCGGCGGCACGTGGAGCGAAGCGGCGAGAGGGCCAGGATGGTCTGCGCGGGCCTCGACTTGCTGACGAGGCGCGCCGAGTAGCCGGAATGGGTGAAGACGACGAGCGAGCGGGCGCGAATCTCCCGCGCCGCCTGATAGGCCGTGTGCGCGAGCGCGTGGGTCGGCGAAATGAGGGTCGATCCGTCCGAGCGGCGCGGCATGCGCGTCGTGGCCGAGAACTCGTCGGCCTCCGAGGCGATGCGCGCCATGGTCGCGATGGCCGCGTCGGGATAGCGGCCGACCGCGGTCTCCGCGCTCAGCATGACCGCGTCGGTGCCGTCGAAGATGGCGTTCGCCACGTCGGAGGCCTCCGCCCGCGTCGGGCGGCTCGCGTGGACCATCGATTCGAGCATCTGCGTCGCGGTGATGACGAGCACCTCCCGCCGGTTCGCGCGATCGATGATCCGCTTCTGGAGGATCGGTACGCGCTCGGTCGGGTACTCCACGCCGAGGTCGCCGCGCGCCACCATGACGCCGTCGGCGACGTCCAGGATCGCCTCGAGATTCTCGATCGCCTCCCGCCGTTCGATCTTCGCGATGACGAGCGGCTGGTGCTTCACGCCGCGCATGAGGCGGCGGAGCCCCACGATGTCGTCGGGGCCGCGCACGAAGGAGAGCGCGACGTAGTCGACGCCGAGGTCGAGCCCCAGCTTCAGGTCGTTGCGATCCTTCGCCGTGAGCGCGGGGACGCCGAGCCGGACGCCGGGGAAGTTGACCCCCTTGTGGTCCGCGATGACGCCGCCCCGTACGACCTTGGCGCGAAGCCCGCCGCGAACCCGAGCCGTCACGCGGAGTTCCACGAGCCCGTCGTCGATGAGGACACGGTCGCCGGCGCGGACGTCGCGGAGGAGTTCGGGATAGGAGATCGGGATGTGGCCGGCGTCGCCGACCACGCGCCGCGTCGTGAGGGTCAGTTCCTGGCCGTTCGTGACGCGAGCGGAGCCGCCCTCGAGTTCCCCCACGCGGATGCGCGGGCCCTGCAGGTCGAGGAGAATGCCGATGTTCTTGCCCGTCCGGGCCGAGGCGGAGCGGACGAGGCGAAAGGCCCGCGTGTGGTCGGCGCTCGTGCCGTGGGAGAAGTTGAGCCGCGCCACGTCGAGCCCGGCGCGGATCATTCGCGCGAGGACGGCGGGCGTGGTCGACGCGGGCCCGAGGGTGGCGACGATCTTGGTGCGGCGCACGCTAGACGGAGAGCGTCGCGAGAACCTCGTCGGCGTGGCCTTCGACCTTCACGCGGCGGAAGACGTTCTCCACCTTCCCCTCGCGGTCGATGACGAAAGTCGTGCGCTCGACGCCCCAGAACGACCGCCCATAGAGACTCTTCTCCTTGTACGTGCCGTAGCGCCGGCAGATGGCCGCGTCGACGTCGGAGAGGAGCGGGAACTGGAGGTTGTATTTCTGCGCGAATCGCTGATGGCTCAGTTCGTCATCGAGGCTGATGCCGAGAACGACCGCGTCCTTCGACGTGATGCGCGACATGTTGTCGCGGAAGGCGCACGCCTCCATGGTGCAGCCGGGCGTGTCGTCCTTGGGGTAGAAATAGAGCACCACGCGCGTGCCGCGGTAGTCGGCCAAGGAGATCTTCCGGCCGAGCGTGCTCGGAAGCGAGAACGCCGGCGCCTCCATGCCGACCGTGAGTCCCTCGCCCGGCCTGTCGGGCGAGCCGGGTTTCGGCTTGCGGCGCGACGGGGTCGGGATCGGCGGCTCGTGCGTGACGACGGGAATCGGGGGCTCGACCATCTCGAATTCGAGGCCGGGATGCTCGTGCCCGCCTTCGGGTCCGTGGCCGGCGCCCTTCGCGCCCGCCTTGCCGCGCCCGCCGAACTTGCCGATCGGAACCGGGGCGCCCTTCGGGGCCGCCACCTTCACGATCGGGCGGTTGGAGGCCTTGGCTCCGGGTTTCGCGACCACGGCGCCCTTCGTCTTGGGCGCGCCCTTGGCCGGCGCCGTCTTGGCGGCCTTGGCGGCCGGACGGGCCGCGGGCCGGGCGGCCTTGGGAGCCGATTTCCGGGCCGAGGAGGAGGCCGCCTTCTTGGCCTTCCCCTTGGGGGGAGCCTTCGACTTCTTCTTCCCCGCACCCCTGACGGCGCTCTTCGGCGACACGAGACCCCCTCTATCTGCCTTTGAGAATATGACTTAGCGGAATTTTGAACCGTGCGTGGCACGGGCCTTCCGCCGCTCCGTTGCGCGGCATCCTACCGGCAATGGGCCTGCGGTTCAAGTCGGGCGGCGGGGTCTAGTTACGAACCGACGAGAATTTGAAGACGCTTTCGTCGAAGGAGGCGGGCGCCGCGACGTTTTCGAAGCGGAGCATGGCCGTCTTCCCCTGGAAGCGCCGCTGGAGGGAGAGCTTCACGGGACCCACGTTCGTCCAGGCCTCCCAGGAGGAGCCGGACGGGGGTGGCTTCTGCCCCGTCAGGACGAACTCCCACCGGTCGATCAGGTGGGTCTTTCGGTTCACGTAGAGCCAGTAGTGGTCGTCCGAGGTGAGGCCGGTCCCGGCCACGAAGGAGAGTTCGAGGACGTCGTAGACGGTCTCGAGCGTCCGCTCGTTCCGCGAGTAGCGGATCCGCACGCCGTTGTCGTGGAGCTTGAACGGCATCATGACCCAGTACGTGTCGTTCACCCACCGCTCGTAGCCGTTCTGGATGGCGGCGCTCACGACGGCCGGATCGTTCTGCCCGATCCCGTCGACGTAGACGGTCCCCTTCTTGTCGGCCAGGGTGAAGATCGCGACGACGTTCTTCCCCTGATCGTCGGGGCCCT
>DASTSZ010000349.1:0-5271 GCA_035760425.1 Candidatus Eiseniibacteriota bacterium
CGCCTTCGACGCCACCGGGGCGGAGGCGGGTTCCAGCGCGATGGAAATTCGCTCGATGTGGAGGCAGCGGCCGGTCGATTCGTCGATCTCGAGATGCACGCCCTGGAGCTTCGTCTCCCCCACCGCCGGCTCGAACCGGACGGGCAGGAGGTTCAGGAACTTCTGGATCGCCTGCTCCTTCTTCACGCCGATGATCGAGTCGTGCGGGCCCGTCATGCCGGCGTCGGTGAGGAAGCCCGTGCCGCCGGGGAGGATCCGCTCGTCGGCCGTCTGGACGTGCGTGTGCGTGCCGAGCACCGCCGACACGCGGCCGTCGAGGTAGTGCGCGAGCGCGATCTTCTCCGCCGTGGCTTCCGCGTGGAAGTCGACGAGGACGATCGGGGTCTTCTCCCGCAGGAGCGCGACTTCGCGGTCGGCGGCGCGGAAGGGACAGTCGAGTTCGCGCATGAAGACCCGACCCATGAGATTCAGGATGCCGATCGAGACGCCCGCCTTCGTGGTGAAGAGATGGACGCCGCGTCCGGGCACGCCGGGCGGATAGTTGTGGGGCCGAAGGAGGAGCGGCTCTTGGTCGAGCAGCGGGAGCGCCTCGCGGCGGTCCCAAATGTGGTTGCCGCTCGTCATGGCCTCGACGCCGAGGCTCTTCATCTCCTCGAGGATCTCCTTCGTCACGCCGAAGCCCGCGGCCGCGTTCTCCACGTTGGCCACGACGAAGTCGATGCCCATCGACGAGACGAGTTCCGGGACCAGGTCTCGCACGGCGCGACGGCCCGGGGACCCGAAGATGTCGGCGATGAAGAGGAGATTCACGTTCCGCCTACTTCGCGTATTCCATGGCCCGCGTCTCGCGGATCACCACGACCTTGATCTGGCCCGGATACTGGAGTTCCCGCTCCACGCGTCGAGCCACGTCGTTCGCCAACTGATAGGCGCGCGCGTCGTCGACCGACTTCGGTTCGACCATGATGCGCACCTCGCGCCCCGCCTGGATGGCGAAGGAACGCTCCACGCCGGGGAACGAATCGGCGATCTTCTCGAGCGCCTCGAGGCGCTTCACGTAGTTCTCGATGCTCTCGCGGCGCGCGCCGGGGCGAGCCCCGGAGATGGCGTCGGCCGCCATGACGAGCACGCAGTAGAGATTGTCCGCGGTCGGATCGTGGTGGTGATAGCCGACCGCCTTCACGACGATGTCGGGCTCGCCGTACTTCTGGGCGAGCTCCATGGAGATCTGCGCGTGCGCCCCCTCCACCTCGTGCGTCATCGCCTTGCCGAGGTCGTGGAGGAGGCCGGAGCGCTTCGCCAACTGGATGTCGAAGCCCAGCTGCCCCGCCATGACGCCGCAGATCCACGCAACTTCCTTGGAGTGCTGGAGGATGTTCTGGCCGTAGGACGTGCGGTACTGGAGCCGCCCCAGGAGTTTCACGATCTCGGGGTGCATGCCGTGGACGCCGACCTCGAGGATGGCGGCTTCGCCCAGCTCGACGATCTGCGTCTCCACTTCCTTCTGTACCTTCGCGACGATCTCCTCGATGCGAGCCGGATGGATGCGGCCGTCGGTCACGAGCCGCTCGAGCGAGCGCTTGGCGACCTCGCGGCGGACGGGATCGAATCCGGAGAGGATGACGGCTTCGGGCGTGTCGTCGATGATGACGTCGATGCCGGTGGCGGTCTCGAAGGCGCGGATGTTCCGCCCCTCGCGGCCGATGATGCGCCCCTTCATCTCGTCGCTCGGGAGATGGACGACCGCCACGGTCGATTCGGCCGAGTGGTCGGCCGCGATCCGCTGGATCGTCATCGTGAGGATCTCTTTCGCTTCCTTGTCGGCGTTCCGGTGGAGGTCCTCGCGGATCTCCTGGAGCCGCTTGCCCGCCTCGACCTTCGCCTCGTGCTCCATGTTCGCGATCAGCTGCTGGCGCGCCTCGTCGGCGGTCATGCCGCTGATGCGCTGGAGCCGGGCGTTCTGCTCGATGAGGACGCGCTGGAGCTCGATGTCGCGTTCCCCGAGCGCCTCGCTCTTCACTTCGAGCTCACGCTCGAGCCGCTTCTGGTCGCGCTCCTTCTTCTCGACGACCTCGACGCGGCGATTGAGGTTCGTCTCCAGCTCCTGGAGCTTTCGCTCGTTCCGCTGGAGTTCCTGCTTCTGGCCCTGCACTTCCCGGTCGAGCTTCGTCTTCTCCTTGAACCACTCGTCCTTCGCCTCCAGAACGGCGCTCTTCTTGAGATTCTCGGCCTCCCGCTCCGCTTCGCGAACGATCTTCGCGGCCAGCTGCTCGGAGTTGAAGACTTTCCCTTCCCCGATCTTCCGGTGAGCCACCCAGCCGAGTAGAAAGGCCAGCGCGGCCACCGCGATCCCGAGGAGCGCGACGATCCAGGGATTAATCATCATGGCGGACGGACCTCCCCCCATAAAAAGGCCCCGCCGATGCCGTGGGTGCGAGACTTTTGAACCTGAAACATCCAGGTGGGTGTCCTAGGACCCGGTTCGTGCCGCCCGCGCGAGGCGGGTACGCACTACGCTGGTCGTTCCGACCCCCAGTCGAGGCTTTGTGGCTCAAAATTGCCTGGTACCGCACGAGCATGGCAGGGTTGCCATCGTGAACGATGTGAAACGGCGCGGCCTGGAGGGGACGTCGATCGCGTGAGCGCGCCGCCGGGCGGGTTAGGCGTCGCCGAGACATTCGCCGAGCGCTCGCTCCAAGCGCTGGGCGCGCTCACGGAGCTCCGCTTCGAGCCGCGCCAGTTCTTCCTTCTGGCGGAACAGCTCGTCGGCGACGTTCATCGACGTGAGAATCGCGATCTTGGTGGGCGTTCCGCCGGTGAGCCGACTCTCCAGCTCCCGCATCTTCCCGTCCACGTAGGCGGCGACTTCCTGAATGTAGGCAGGGTCGGCGCCCTTGATCTTGTACTCGCTTCCGAAAATCATGACGCTGAGCGTCTTCGGTTCCGAGCTCATCGCGATCCTCGTTTCATTTGTCCGGCGGCGGTCCGCGACCGGTTCGTCCGATCGTGTCCGCGCGGCGTTAGACCTGGACGGCCTTTTCGAGCACGTCCAGTTTCGCGAGCATCTCCTCCACACGGCGCACCATGACACGGCGCTCGTCGAGCAGGGTCGCCCGCTCCGCCTCTAACGCCTGCAGGCGGGGTTTCGAATCGTCGGCCGACGCCTTCGCGGCGACCTTCTCCAGTTCCCGAATCCGGACCTGGAGCGCATCCTTTTCCGACACGAGCCGCTTGTTCTCCTCGCGGAGACTCCGCAGCAGCTCCGAGACGGCGCGCACGCGCTCGTCGAGTCGATTCAGTTCGTCCATCATGTCGTCGCGCCCGCTTTCGCCGGCCCGCCCCGGAGGGTCGCCCCGAAGCGCTGGTCCAGCGTCTTTGTGATCGTCGCCACCGCCCCGTCGACTTCCGCGTCCGTCAGGGTCCGATCGGGGGCCCTGAACTCGAGCGCGAACGCGAGGCTCCGTGGAGCATTCTCTTCCTTCCCCATCTGGTAGAGGTCGAAGAGCCGCGCCTGTGCCAGGAGCGGTCCGCCCGATTCCCGAATGGCCCGAAGCAGATCCTCGTGGGTGACGTCGTGCCGCGAAAGGAGCACCGCCAAGTCCCGCTTGGAAGCCGGGAAGCGCGGAATCTCGCGGTAGCGCCGGATCGCCGTCGCCGCCTTGGCGAGCGCGGCCACCGAGAGGGTCGCCGCCCACACAGGACGGTCTACCCCGAGCGCCTGCGCCAGTTTCGGCGCGACTTCACCTACGATGCCAAGCGAGCCGTCCGAACCCACGAATTCAGCGGCGGTTCCGACGGCCCAACGAGAGTCATGGTAGGAGCGGGTATCCCACGAGTCAATTCCGAATGACTGGAGGACGGCTTCGAACGCGCCCTTCGCCTCGAGATAGCGGTCGGCATCGGCGCCCGGCGCGTCCCAGGGCGGCGCCGCGCCCGCCATCACGAACGTCGCCTCGAGCCACTCGCGCCCGATCGGCGCCGGCGTCGCGCGAAAGACCTTCCCGACCTCCACCAAGCGCACGTCCGCCACGCCTTGGCGGAGGTTTTCGCCCGCGGCGCGGACGAGGGCCGGCAGAACGGAGGGGCGGAGGTGCTTCAATTCGCGGCTGATCGGATTCTGGAGCTCCCAGATCTCGCCGTCGGGGATTCCCTCGCGCACCTCGGCGGGAATTTCCCCCACCAGGGCGGTCGAGAGCGCCTCCTCGAATCCGAGCCCGCAAGTGACATTGAGAATGCGCCTTGCGGTGATTTCCTCAGGTTTGATCGAGAGGGTCGGGAGCGGGCCTGAGCGAACGGTCAGCGGGATCGCGTCGTAGGAGAGCATGCGCGCGACCTCCTCGATCAGATCCTCCTCGATCGCCAAGTCGAAGCGGTGCGGCGGCACCCGGAAGGTCGCGAACTCGTCGTCGCCGTCCCGAACCCAGGGCGTGGCGGCGGCGATTTCGAGCGAGGCGAGCGCGCGCGTCGCGGCGTCGGCCCCGACCGGCATGCCGAGCAGCCGTTCGGCCCGCCGCCGGCGAAGCCGGATTGTCGACGGCTCGCGCTTCCCCGGCCAGCGGTCGACGACCTCGCGCACGACGTCGCCACCCGCGATCTCCGCCAGGAGCCGCGCCGTCGCGTCGAGCGCGAGCGCCACGGCGGTCGGATCGACGCCCGCGGCGAAACGGTCGGCCGCGTCGGTGTCGACGCCGAGGTGCTTCGCCGAGGCCTTCGTGAGCGCGGCGGCGAATTGCGCGCTCTCGAGGACCACGTCGCGCGTCGCGGCGGTCACCCCGCTCGCGAGCCCGCCCATCACGCCGGCGAGCGCCATCGGATGCGTCGCGTCGGCGATCACGAGGATGCTCGAATCGAGCGCGACCTCCTTGCCGTCGAGGAGGACGAGCCGCTCCCCGTCGCGCGCGCGTCGGACGCGGATGGCGTTCCCGCCGACCTTCGCGGCGTCGAACGCGTGGATCGGCTGGCCGTACTCGCGCAGGACGTAGTTCGTGGCGTCGACGACATTGTTGATGGAGCGGAAGCCCGTCGCCTCGAGGCGCTTGCGGAGCCACTCGGGCGATGGTCCGATCGTGACGCCGCGGACCACGCGCGCCATGTAGCGCGGGCAGTCGGCGGGATCTTCGATCGAGACGTCGGGCAGCCCGCCCGTCCCCTTCGCGTCGAGCGGCTTCGGCGCGGCGAGCGACGAGCCTGCGGCGGCGGCGATCTCGCGCGCGATGCCGCGCACCGAGTCGCAGTCGGTCCGGTTCGACGTGACCTCCACGTCGAGCACCG
>DASTSZ010000350.1:0-3833 GCA_035760425.1 Candidatus Eiseniibacteriota bacterium
AGTCGGCCCCGCTCGCGATGTTCTGGGCGACGACCTGTTCCACGCCCTTCGTGTAATTCAGGTACTTCTCGGGCGGCGGGGAAAGCGAGTCGGCGTCGTCGAAATCGAAGACGATGTCGTCGGAGAGCGAAGAGAGGTAGCAGGGCAGCCCATCCCCCCGTCCATACGCCTGCTCGATGTTCACGAAGACGTCGCTCTGCGACGTGAGCGGCGCGCAGGGAAAGGTATTCTGCCCGGGGTCGTTCGGCTTTCGCGTCTCGAAGAGGTCGCACGAAAGTCCCCCGGCCAGGGCCAGGAGGAGAAGCGCCCCCCTGCCGCCGCGGGTCAGAAGTCTTTGAGAAGGAGAATGCTCACGAGCCATTGCGGCTTCAACTCCGTGATGACGTCCGTGTTCGATTGGGTGATGTAGTTCTCGTCCCGCCGCACCGACCCCGTGATCCCCGCCCCCTTCCAGAACGAACGATTGATCTCGGCGCTGTAGCTGAGCGTCCACTGGCCGGTTCGTGTCGACTTCCCGGTGCTGAGATCTCGATTGTCGGTGTCGGTGAGGCTCTGCTTCACGATGAGCGTAACGCCCTGGATGGGGCGAATGCCAATCCTTCCGTCGAGGGCCTGCTGCGCCTGTTCGGTGGAAGGCCCGTAGAGACGCGGGCCTCCCTCCGATGTCGGGGAGAAGCTCCCCTGATCGAAGAAGAAGTAGCGGTGATCGACGCGCACGAACGCGAACGGGAAGAGCGTGTCGGCGATCGAGGTCTCGATGCGGAAATTGCGCGAGAGTCCGTCGCGCTGCTGGCTGTAGTCGAACGAGCGATCGGTCGCGGTGGCGATGTAGTCCTGCCAGATCGAGAGATTCCGGCTGGGCGTCAACCGAAGTAGCCCGTTCACCTGGTAGACCGTCGTCGCGATATTGCCGGCCGATTGCGACTCGTCGACCGCGACGTTGTGCGATCTTGAAAGGGAGAAGGTGAGGCCGGTGCTGCAACGCGGCGTCACGGAAAACCGCGCGCCGAGGCTACCGAACGCGCTGGCGAGATCTCGATCGTCCTTGGAGAAGGTGCGGCCCGGTTCCGGCGCGAAGTTGTAACGGTACGAGGAGAGCGTCGCCGACCCGAGGCCGTTCAGCCAGAATCGCCCGAGGACCCGCTGCGCGAGATTGGCGGTGATGATCCGCGTGAGGGTGAGTCCGTTGCCGGTCGACTGGCGCTCGGCGCGGGCGCGGGAGACGTCGAAGTTCAGCGTGTACTGTCCGAGCGCCTTTCGATAGTAGACGTTTCCGCTCGCGATCCGCGTCGTCACGAGCGCGTTCAGGTTCGGCCGCGCGACATACTCCTTCAGGGATTGCCGGTACGAGGTGTCGAGAATGTAGCCGTATTCCGGTTTCGGCGTTCCCTCGACGCGGAAGTGATGGAACCGACCGTCCGAGGATTGACGTTCGAGCTTCAGCTGGCCGACGTCGAAGTAGACCTGGTCGAGACCCGTGCGCTTCGACTCGAGGATGATCTTCGCGCCGCGGATTCGGCTGACCGTCAATGCGCTCGAAAAGATGGCGTTGTCGGTCGGCAGTTGAATCCGATCGACGCTCGAGGAGTCGACGACGATGGAGCCGCCGGCCGCCGGCGTCCGGCTCCGGAGCGTCCGAATCGTGGTGACCGGTCGAGTCCGGCTCCCGTAGGCGGAGCCGGCGAGCAGAAAGCCGCGCAGGAAGGGCCACGAAACGGTCCCTCGGACGGCGTCGAGCCGCCCCGAGGCGAAGGAGGAATCGAGCTGCGTCGCCACGAACTGCGGGACCGTGTCGGGGGCGGCCACGGCGCGCTCCGACACCTTGAGATCGTAGTTTCGCGAGAATTCGGTGGATCCGATGACGACGAATTGCGCCTTCTTGACCGGAGGCGGCGCGTATTGGCTCACGAAGGAGAGGGCGTTTCGCCTCTGCTCCGATGTGGACCGCGACCGGCCGCCCTCCGAGATTGAACTCATCGAGTGGCGCCCCGACATCGACAGGATCATTCGCGGGAACGCCCGCCAGTCGAGCTTGCCGGTGAGGTCGCCGTTCGTGCTTCGCCGCCCCGACTCAAGGATGTCCTCGGATGTGGAGGAGACTCCGTTCACGCCGACGAGGAGGTTCTTCCACGACGGGTTGTAGCCGAGCGATTGGGTCCAGTTGTCTCGCGACTGGTCGTAGTCGTAGCTCGTCTGATAGTTCGCGGGGACTCTCACCTTCTCGACGAATAGGGTGTCGGGAACGACTTCGAGGGCTTCCTGCTCCTCCTGCGCGAGCGCCGGCGCAGTTCCGAGGCCGAGCGGCGCGAACGACCCGAGGAGGGCGGCGGCCCCGACGAGGATCGCGAAGGCGGCCGCGCGAAGTCCTCTCATCCCGCCGCCCCCTCCGCCCGCGCCACCTCGATCCACTCCTCCACCGACACCGTCTCCGCGCGCCGACCGGGATCGACGCCGGCGCGTTCCAAGATCGCGCGCGCGCGCTCGGCGCCGATGTCGAGGCCGTGCCCGAGCGAATTGGCGAGCGTCTTCCTCCGCCCGCCGGTGGCGGCGCGGACGATGCGCTCGACGGCGGAGCGCTCTTCGGCCGTCGTCCCGGGGTACGGGCGCGGCCGAATGGTGAAGACGACCGAGTCGACGTCGGGGCGGGGGTGGAACGCGCCGGGCGAGACGCGGAACTCCACCTGCAATTCGGCATGGAGCGCGAGATAGACGGTGAAGCTCCCATGCTCCTTCGTCCCCGGCTTCGCCGCCAGGCGCTGCGCCACTTCGCGCTGCGTCATTAGGAGGGCGCGCTCCACGCGCGGACCCTGCTCGAGGATCCAGGCGATCGCGGGGCTCGTGATGGAGTAGGGGAGATTCGCGACGACCACGACCGGCGCGGCGCCCGGAACGAGCGCGTCGAGCCGCTGCTCGAGGATGTCGCCGCGCACCACGCGGGCGTTCGGGTAGGGACGGAGGCGCATCTCCATATGTTCGGCAAGTCGGAGGTCGAGCTCCACCGCGACGAAGGGGCGGCCGGTCGCGGCGAGGTGCTCGCTCAGGGCGCCGAGCCCGGGGCCGATCTCCACGATCGCGGCGTCCGAACCGCCCTCCAACGCGACCGCCGCGATTCGTTCGGCCACGCGTGGGTCGCTCAGGAAGTTCTGTCCGAGACGCCGGCTCGGGCGTACGTCGAGCGCGCGGAGCGTGGCCGCCACGCCGGTCGTGGAGCGCGGCTCGCTGCGGGCGTCGGGTCCCGACGTGGTGAACGCCTCCCTAGTCGAGGTGAAAGAGAGCGCGGGATGTGGCATCCGTCGTCTCCTCCACGGCGCTCGGGGTGACGCCGAGCGCGCCGGCCAAGTGGTCGCGAACGAGCGTCAGATAGGCGGGCTCGTTCCGCTTTCCGCGATGCGGCACCGGCGCGAGGTAGGGGCTGTCGGTCTCGAGCACCACGTGCTCCAGGCCGACGGCGCGCACCAGCTCCGGCAGATGGCTCTTCTTGAACGTCGAGGAGCCGCCGATCCCGAGTTTGAAGCCCATGGCGATCACGCGCTTCGCGAGCGCCAAGTCTCCGGCGAAGCAGTGAAAGGAGCCGCCGGCGTCGGGCGGGCCTTCGGCTTCCAGAATCTCCGCGACCCGTTCGCCGGTGGCGCGATGGTGAAGAACGAGAGGCTTCCCCACCTTCTTCGCGATCGCGATGTGGCGACGGAGAAACGCCTCCTGCACCGGAAGCGGCGCGTTCTCGGGCCAGTGGGCGTCGAGCCCGGTCTCGCCGATGGCGACGACTTCCGGCTCCGCCGCGAGCGCTTCGATCTCGTCGAGTTCCGCCGTGCGGTCTTCCCGCACGTCGCAGG
>DASTSZ010000351.1:0-4268 GCA_035760425.1 Candidatus Eiseniibacteriota bacterium
CGCTTCATGCGGCGGTCACCTCCATGGCCAGCGAGTCGATCGACATCTCCAGAAACCGCGCTGGCGCCGTGCTCAACGGGCGGCATGCCGTCACGATCGTCTGGCTCCCCTCCGGCAACAGCGCGAGCAACTTTCCGATCCAGCGCGGATCGAGTTCCGACTCCGGATCGTCGAGGAGCACGACCGGCGACTCGTTCAGCCGCTCGTTCAACTCCCCCGCCAGCGCGAGCCGGAGAAGGATCGAGTAGAGCCGCGCGTACCCGCGCGACGCGCCGTCGTTCAGCTCGCGCCCCTGAATGGCGCACTCGACGCGCGCCCGGTGGGGCCCGATCGAGGTCCAACCCAGCTTCCGATCGCGCGGGCGAAGCTCTTCCAGTTTCGCCGCCCGTTCCGCCGCGGTCACCGCCGCGACGCCGTAGCCGAATCCCGGCTCCAACGCCCCGTCGACCCGCGCCGCCAGCTCGCGGATCCGGACGTCGAGCGCCGCGCACAACAGCACGCGCCGCCGGTCGATCTCCACGCCCGCGCGCGCCAGGATGTCCTCCCAGGCCGCGCACTCCTCGTTCCTCGGATCGCCGTCCCGGGCCGATTCGCTGAGGAGGCGATTCCTCTGCCGGAGCGCCGCCACGTAGTCGCGGAGCGCGCCGACGTAGGCCGGCTCCAACTGGCAGAGCGCCACGTCGAGGAAGCGCCGCCGCCCGGCCGGATCGCCGTTCAGCACCGCCACGTCTTCCACCGAGAAGTGGACCGTCGGGAATCGTCCCAGAAGGTCGGCCAGCCGCTCCACCGGCGCTCCATCCACGACCACCTCGCGGGGGCCGCGGAGCGAGCCGCGCACGGAGAGTTCACGCGGCGAGCCGGCGCCGCCCGAGACGAGCGCCCTCACCTCGAACGTATCGGCCCCGCGCCGCACCAATTCCCGGTCGCGCGATCCCCGAAAGGAGCGCCCGATCGAGAGAAGGGCCGCGGCTTCGATCCAGTTCGTCTTCCCCGAGCCGTTTTCGCCGAGGAGGAGCGTCGGTCGTCCGTCCAGGTCCGCGCGAGCGTCCCGGTGGTTTCGAAAATTCCGAAGCTCGAGGCGAAGCAGGCGCACGCGTACGCGATCAGCTCGCCAACCGAAGCGGCATCACCAGGCAGAGGAGATTCTCCACCGGGGGCGTCTTCGAATCCCCGCTCGGCGCCGGGATCAGGAGCCCGGCCGTGACGGGGGTATTGAGCTGGAGAAGAACCTCGTCGCTCTCCATGGTGCGGAGAATGTCGAGGAGGTAGGCGGCGTTGTATCCGATGTCGAGGTCGTCCGAATCGTACTTCGCCTCGAGATCCTCGGTCGCTTCGCCCTGGTCGGGGGTCTGCACGACGAGGCGCAGGCGATTGGTGGAGATGGCGAACTTCACCTGCCGCGTGAGGCTGTCCGAGAAGACCGAGACGCGGTCGAGCGCGGCGGCGAGGTCGTCCTTCTTCACCGAGAGGTGCTTGTTGTTGTTCTTCGGAAGGACCTGTTCGTAGTTCGGGAACGGGCCTTCGATCAGTTTCGTCGTGAGCGTCGTCTTGCCGAGCACGAAGCGGACGTGCGTCTTCGAGAGTTCCACCGTCACCGTGTCGCCGCAGTCGGGAAGGAGGCGCGTGAGGTGGTTCATCGCCTTCAGCGGAAGGATGACGTCGCTCTTGAGCCCGCCCTTCGTCGCCGCCGGGTGCTTCAGCGTGGCGCGCGCAAGGCGGTGGCCGTCGGTCGCGACGAGACGAATCTCGCCTTCGCTCATCTGGAAGAGCGCGCCGTTCAACGCCGGCCGCGTTTCATCCGTCGATACGGCGTAGATCGTGCGCCGAACGAGACGCTCGAACGCTTTGGCTTCGATCGTGAGATGAACGTCAGGCGCCACGTTCGGACGCGCGGGGAATTCCTCGGGACGAATGCAGAGGAACTTGAAGCGGCCCGTCTTGCTCACGACGTTGAGCGTCAGGTCCTTCGCTTCGAGTTTCAGATCTTCCTTGGGCAGTTTGCGCGCGAGTTCGAGAAGCTTCTTCGCAGGCACCGTCAGCGCGCCTTCCGACTTCACGTCGGCCATGGCTTTCGTCGTGATGGAGAGGTCGAGATCGGTCGCGGTCAGTTGCAGCGCGCCGTCCGCCGCTTCGACCAAAATGTTCGACAAAACCGGGAGCGTGGTGCGACTCGGAACGGCGTTCGAAACGAGCTGCAACGCCTGAAGGAGTTCGGTCTGGGCGACGGAGAATTTGAGGGCCACATCCTGAGCCGTGATCATGTCCGTAAGTCCCTTTTGTGAAAAGAGTTTGCGGTCGTGTCGAGGTGGCCTGATCGTATGTCCGAAGTATAGGTCGGAAGGGCATTTTCGACAACCCGAAAGGGCCTTTTTTAGGGGGGTCCGGAGGGGTCTCGGGGAGGGTCGTGAGGGGGTCTGTTTTCCACATCGGCAGGGTCTTCTAGAGACGAGTATCTTTCCCTGAATAGAAGACGTGGATGTAGGGACCGTGGATAAGTGTATCGAGCCCCGTGTAGTGAATATAACTTGTTGTGAAACAACGGATTGAGCGTAAAATTGTCCCGCGCGACATCGTTAGTTCACGGTGGACGACGCCCCGGTTATCCCCCGATTGGGGGTGACCGCCCGAGTTCGAGACTTTGTCCACAGGGGTTCCACACCCCTCGAGGGAGACCCGATGCGTGATCCGCGGAGCGTTCAGCTCGCTAAAACGATCGTCCACCACTCCTGCAAATTGAAGGCGGGCGAGACGATCTTGATCGAAGCGTTCGACCTGGCCAACGGCCTGGTCAGCGACATCATGGAAGAGGCGTTCGCCGCCGGCGCCATCCCGCTCGTCTATCTGCGGAAGAACGCGCTCATCCGCCAGATGCTGCTCCACGGGAAGGAAGAGCAGCTGAAGAAACTGGCCGAGGTGGAGCTCTTCCAGATGAAGCAGGCGCAGGCGTACGTCGGATTGCGGGCCAGCGAGAACGTGTCGGAGTTCGCCGACGTGCCCGCGGCCAACATGGCGAAGTACGGGAAGCTGGTCGGCACGCCGGTCCACAGCGACTATCGAGTGAAGAAGACGCGATGGGTCGTGCTCCGTTACCCGAACGCCTCGATGGCGCAGTTGGCCAACATGAGCACCGCCGCGTTCCAGAAGTTCTATTACGACGTCTGCAACGTCGACTACCAGCGCATGAGCGACGCCATCGTGCCCCTGAAGGCGCGCATGGAGAAGACCGACAAGGTGCACATCAAGGGGCCGGCCGGGACTGATCTCAAGTTCAGCATCAAGGGGATCGGCGTCGAGCCCTGCAGCGGCGAGCGCAATATTCCCGACGGCGAGTGCTTCACGGCGCCCGTGAAGACCTCCGTCGAGGGCACGATCGCCTACAACACCCCGACCGTCTACCAGGGCCAGACCTTCACCGATGTGACGCTCACCTTCGAGGGCGGAAAGATCGTGAAGGCGACGTCCAACAACACGAAGCGGATCAACGAGATCTTCGACACCGACGAGGGGGCGCGCTTCATCGGCGAGTTCTCGCTCGGATTCAACCCGATGATCCTCACCGCGATGAAGGACACCCTCTTCGACGAGAAGATCGCCGGGTCCCTCCACTTCACCCCGGGCAACGCCTACGAGCACGAGGCGGACAACGGGAACCGGTCCTCCATCCACTGGGACATGGTGCTCATTCAGCGGCCGGAGTACGGCGGTGGCGAGATCTGGTTCGACGGCGAATTGATCCGGAAGGACGGCCGTTTCGTCGTGAAGGACCTCGAGGGGCTGAATCCGGAGCGGCTGACGTAGCCGCGCGCTCGATCAGTGGTGCCCGGCGTGCGCGAGCGCGTGCCCCCATCCCCGGGAGATGAGCCAGCGGTTCAGGGGGAAGGCCGCGAGCGCGGCAATCACCAGTGAGGCGAGAAGCGCTCCCCAGAAGAGCCCGCTCGAGAGCGGCGCGTCCATGGCGCCCGGAACCGCGAGCATGAAGAGATTGTCGACGATTTCCATCGTCGCGATGGAAAGAGTCTCGGCGGCCAGGGCGATCCTCAGCGCGCCACCCCACGAAAGGCCGCCGCGGCGGAGCGGGATCATCGCGAGCGAATAGCCGGCCCCGAACGCCAGGGCGATGGCCAAGGCGAAGGTGGCGCCGTTCGACCACCCGAGCGCGGTGCCGATCGCCATCCCCGCCACTTCCCCGATGGCGCACCCCGTGAGGCAGTGAAGGGTGGCCAACAGCGCGATGCGGTTTAGCGACATGGCGGCGTGGCCGGCGCTGT
>DASTSZ010000352.1:0-5802 GCA_035760425.1 Candidatus Eiseniibacteriota bacterium
CGTCGAGCACGTAGAGCGTGTGGCTCAGGCTCCCGCCGAGCGCGTTCGCGAGTTCGATCCGCTGCGCCTCGCCGCCCGAGAGCGATTTCGTCGGGCGGTCGAGCGTCAGGTAGTCGAGCCCCGTCTCGCCGAGGTACTCGAGCCGTCCGCGCAATTCCGCGAGGATCGGCGCGGCCACCTCCGCGCGGACGGGATCGAGATCGAGCCCGGCCACGAAGCCGCGTAGCGCGCCCACCGTCATCGCCGAGAGGTCGGCCACGTTCGTCCCGCCGACGTAGACCTCGAGCGCCTCCGGCTTCAGGCGGAGGCCGCGGCAGGTCCCGCAGATGACCTGCTCCTGGTAGCGCTTCACCAGGAAGCGCGCGCTCAATTTGTAGGCCTTCTCCTTCTGACGCTCGAGGAACGGGAAGACGCCGCGGAATCCGGGCGCGCCGTGGAGGAGGATCTCCTGGTGCTCCGGCTTCAGCGACTGGAAGGGCCGGTCGAGGCGGATGCCGTGCTTCTCGGCGACCGCCTTCAGCTTCGGGAGGAAGTGCGCGCGCCAGGAGTTCGCCCACGGGTCGAGCGCGCCCTCGAGCACGCTCTTCTCGGGGTGCGGCACGACCCGTTCCCGCGTGAAGGTGAGGACGTTGCCGAAGCCCCGGCATTCGGGGCAGGCGCCGTAGGGGCTGTTGAAGGAGAAGAGCTGCGGCCGCGGCTCCGGGAATTCGCGGCCGCTGCTCTCGCAGACGCGGCCGTCGGCCTAGGTGGCGCGTTCGCCCGAGGCGCGTTCGACGGTGACGCGGCCGTCCCCCTCGCGCCACGCGTGCTCGAGCGCCTCGCGGATGCGCATGCGCTGCTCCTCGGACGCGCGAAGGCGGTCGACGAGGATCTCGATCGGCGCGCGGAGCTTCGGCGGCGGCGGCTCGTCGAGCCGGAGCCAGCCGTCGGTGCCGCGGGCGCGTGCGCGTAGGAAGCCGCGCGAAAGCGCGCGCGCCCAGAGCGCCGCCGGCGACTCGCCGGGGCGGGCCGCGACGGCGATCCAGATCGAGACCTCTTCGCCGGCCGCCCGTAGCACCGACTCCAGGACGGAGTCGAGGCTGTGGCGAGGGACCGCGTGGCCGCACCGGCCACAGCGCGTCTCTCCGACGCGGGCCAGGAGAAGCCGGAGGTGATCGGCGAGTTCGGTCACGGTGCCGACGGTGGAGCGTCCCGTCTGCGCCGCCGCGCCCTGGCGGATGGCGATCGCGGGGGCGAGGCCCTCCAGGAGGTCGTAGTCGGGGCGCGGGAGCCGGTCGAGGAACTGCTTCGCGTAGGTCGAGACGCATTCGACGTAGCGACGCTGCCCCTCCGCATAGATGGTGTCGAAGGCGAGCGAGGACTTCCCGGAACCGCTGACCCCGGTGACGACGGTCAGGGCGGCGCGGGGGAAGGAGACGTCGATGTTCCGGAGGTTGTTCTGCCGGGCGCCCCGTACGCGGACGCGCGGCTTGTCGGCGAGGGCGGCCGGATCGGCGGGAGTGGAGGTCGGGGGCGTGGAGTCGGGCACGGGGCCATCATAACGCGAGGCCGCCCGGCATGCACCGGGCGGCCTCTGAGGACGTGCCCAATCCGCGTTTGTTACTTCTTCTTGGCAGCCTTCTTCTTAGCAGCCTTCTTCTTCGCCGGCATTCAAGTCACCTCCCCTCGCGTTAGTCTCGTTCGCCGTTCAGCCCGTCTAGTTTCCGCCGGGCCCGATCAGCCCCACCACCTCATCCACCATCACCGCGAGATCGAACGGCTTTCGGAGATATCGATCGACCTTGAGCCGCTTCGCTTCCGTCTTCACGTCGGGTGTCTCGTAGGCCGTCATGAGAATCAGCTTCGACGGCACCGCCTGCTCCCGCAGGCGTCGGATCATCTCGATTCCGCTCTCCCCTGGGAGGCGGTTGTCGAGGACGATCAGATCGAACGAGGGGTTCGCGAACGCGCGGCGCTCCGCGTCTTCCGCGGATCCGGCCGTTGCGATTCGATAACCCGACTCACGGAGCACGTTGGAGAGTGTGCGAACGAGCAACTGCTCGTCGTCCACGATGAGGACCGACTTCGGCAATCCACACCTCCTCCATGCGTCGCCGTGATCATCGCTATGAGTAGAAAGCAGGAACGGTGCCAATTCGCGCGACGAGAGTCGAAGTCGCGCGGACGGATCGCGCATCGTGTCGTAACGATGCGAAGTTAGCGCGCAACGTTCACGCGACGCGTGCGCGACGCGTCGACGACGCGCGCGACGCGCGAACTGTCAGGAGATTGGACAGCGCGGCGACTTCACGATCGATTCACCCAGGAGAACGCGTGATGTGTGAAGAAAGACGACATGTCGTGAAACACAACAGCCGAATCGAACGCGTTCGGCGTCGCGCGATTCGCTACAATCGCGTTCGATGATCGGAACTCGACTCGCCCACTACTTGATTCAAGAAGAGATCGGCGCCGGCGGCATGGGCGTCGTCTATCGCGCGCGCGACGAGCGGCTCGAACGCGACGTCGCGGTGAAGGTGCTCCCGCCCGGCATCCTCGACGACTCCGCCCGCGCGCGGTTCCGGCGCGAGGCGATCGCGCTCTCGCGCTTGAATCATCCCCACATCGGCATGATCCACGACGTCGGCACGGAGAGCGGGACCGACTTCCTCGTGATGGAACTCGTGCGAGGGCGCACGCTCCGCGAGCGGCTTCGCGAAGGGCCGCTGCCGCTCGAGGAGGCCGTCGAGACGGCGATCGCGGTGGCCGAGGCGCTCGAGGAGGCGCACGAACAGGGCGTCGTCCATCGAGACCTGAAGCCCGAGAACATCCTCGTCACGGCGAAGGGATGGGTGAAGGTGCTCGACTTCGGCCTCGCCTCCCTGCGTCCGGCGCCGGGCACGACCGTGACGACGCAGACGCTGACCGCGGCGCACCTGCTGACCGGCACGCTCCCCTACATGGCGCCCGAGCAGTTGCTCGGGAAGCCGGCGGAAGCGCGAACCGACCTCTACGCGCTCGGCGTCCTGCTCTACGAACTCGCGACCGGGACGCGCCCCTTCGAGGCCGACGTCCAGGCGGCGCTCATCGGCGAGATCCTCCACAAGACGGCGGCCGCTCCGTCGTCGCGCCGCGCGGGGATCCCGATCTGGTTCGACGGCATCGTGGCCCGCTGCCTTCAGAAGGAGACCGCGCGGCGGTTCGAGGACGCGGCGTCGCTCAAACATGCGCTCAAGGCGGGATTGCGCGAGGGATCGGGGTCCGGCGCGGGCCGCGCGAGCCTCGCGGCCGAGGCAGGGGGCGCGGCGCCGGGCGTGACCACGCCCCCCGCGTCGAGCGGCGCGGGACTCCGCACGCCGCCGGTTCCGCCGCCGACGCCGCGCTCGGGCTACGCCGCGGGCGGCGCGACGCAGAACGTGAACCCGGAGGCCTACGACGCCGTGCTCCGGGGTCGCGCGATCATCGGCCGCCGCACGGAGGAGAGTAGCCGGCGCGGCATCGAGTACTTTCGACGAGCCATCGAGCTCGATCCGCTCTACCCACCCGCCTACGCCGGGCTCGCGACCGTGTACGACCTAATGGGCTTCTTCGGGATGGCGGCGCCGGACGATTGCTTCCCGCGCGCGCGCGTCGCCGCGTCGCGATCCATCGAACTCGATCCGGCCTGGGCGCCGGGATACACGGCGCTGGCGTACGAAGTGCTCTACTACGAGTGGGACTTCCGCCGGGCCGAGGATCTCTTTCGACAGGCGATCGAACTCGACCCCCAGTACTCGATCGCGCCGCTCTGGTACGCCAATCTGCTCGTCTTTGAGAGGCGATTCGAAGAGGCGAACACGTACGTCGCGCGGGCGCAGGCCCTTGACCCCCTCTCCTCGATCGCGACCATGAGCCTTGGCTGGGTCGCCATGTTCCAAAAGAACGCGGAGGTCGCCCTTCGCGAGTACCAGAAGGCGTCCCACTTCGACCCCGACTTTCACGTCGCCCACTGGATGAGTTCGTGGTGCCTGTCGGCGCTCGGGCGTCACGACGAGGCGATCGAGCAGGCGGCGAAAGCGATCGACGTCTCGAAGGGACTTCTGATCTGCTATCCGACGCTCGCGAGGGCGCAGGCCCTCGCGGGGAGGATGGACGAGGCGCGCCGCGTGCTGGCCGATTTGGAATCGAAGTCGCCACCGCGATTTGTGGAGCCGCTGGAGGTGGCGTTGGTCTACGAGGCGCTGGGAGAACGTGACACGGCGTTCGCCTGGCTCGATCGCGCGCTGGAGGCGCGGTCGCACTGGCTGGTGGCGCTGGCGGTGGAACCGCGTTTCGACTCGCTCCGGGACGATCCGCGGTACAGCACGCTGATGAAGAAAGTCGGAGCGTTCGGCTAGCGGCTACCGTCCGACTTCGAGCGTGCCCCGGATCGCCGCGATCCGCTTGATCCGCTCGATGAGGCTCTGCCGGGAGATGCCGAGCACCTTCGCCGCCTGCGAGCGGTTCCCGCCCGTCGCCTCGAGCACCTTCAGGATGTGCTCCTGCTCGATCTCCGATAGGGTCGGCAGGTTGATGTCGTTCTCCCCGCGCGCGACCATCGCGTCGCGCAGCGCCCGCGGCACCGACTCGTACTGGGCGATCATCTCGGCGGGCAGGTAGTCCTCCCGCAACCGCTCGTCGTCCTCCAAGAGGACGATCCGCTCCAGCAGATTCCGCAGTTCGCGAACGTTTCCCGGCCAGCGGTAGACCCGCACGATCGCCTCGACGTCGTCCGTCATCCCCACGAAACGCTTCCGGAACTTCTCGCTGTAATAGTTGAGGAAGTGCCGCATGAGGAGGAGCACGTCGTCCCCGCGGTCGCGGAGCGGCGGCATGACGACCGAGACGACCTTCAGCCGGTAGTAGAGATCGTGGCGGAAGCGCCCCTCCCGCACCGCCGCCTCCAGGTCCCGGTTCGTCGCGGCCACGATGCGGAGGTCGACCGAGAGGTCGGCCGCGCCGCCGACGCGCTTGAAGGTGCGGTCCTCGATGAACCGGAGGAGCTTCGCCTGCGTCCCGACCGGGAGGTCCCCGACTTCGTCGAGGAAGAGCGTGCCCTGGTCGGCCAGCTCCACGAGGCCCCGCTTCGGTTCCCGAGCGTCGGTGAAGGCGCCCCGCTCGTGGCCGAAGAGTTCGTTCTCGAGCAACTGTTCCTGGAAGGTCGAGCAGTTCAGGGCCAGGAAGGGGGCGTCCCGCCGGGCGCTCTCGAAGTGAAGGGCGCGGGCCACGAGTTCCTTCCCCGTCCCGCTCTCGCCTTCGATCAGCACGGTCGTCGCCTCGCTCTGCGCCACCTTGTAGGTGATCTCCCACGCGCGGCGAATGGCGGGCGACTCGCCGACGATCTTCGTCTTCAAGAACGCCTCGAGTTCGGTGCGGCGGAAGGCGTCGAGCTGCGTCTCGCGAATGAGCCCCGCCTTCAGGCGCTCCATCGCGAGGAGCATCTCGTGCATCTCGTACGGCTTCTTCAGGAAGTCGGTCGCGCCCTGCCGCATCGCCTCGACGGCCGTCGGTAGATCGCCGAAGGCGGTGATGACGACGACCTTGAGGTCGGGGGCGAGCGTCTTCAGGCGCGGGAGGAGTTCGAGCCCGCTGCCGTCCGGGAACCGGAGGTCGAGGATGAGCGCGTGGGGCGGGTCGCGGCGGACCGAGTCGAGCACCTCGGCCGCGGTGCCGACGGCGTCGACGTCGTAGCCCTCGGCGCTCAGCACCTTCACGAGCGACTTGCGGATCAGCTCCTCGTCGTCGGCGATCCGGACGCGCAGTTTCATCGCGCTACTTCTCCCTCTCGTCGCGCGATTCGTCCGG
>DASTSZ010000353.1:0-6926 GCA_035760425.1 Candidatus Eiseniibacteriota bacterium
TCGTCGCTCGCCGTCACGCGAAGGGGCGTGAGCGCGCCGTGCTCCTCGCGCATGCCGCGATAGACGTCGAGGCGCGCCTCGACGGAGCGGCGCGCGAGGGCCTCCGGCGCGACGTGCGCCGTGACGTAGGCGCGCATCGCCTCGACCCCTTCGTTGTAGGCCTTGAACCACGCCTCGGCGTGGCGACCCGGTTCGCCCGCGGGGTAGCGCGGCGCGTTGTCGCCCGCCTGCACCGCCCAGCCGGCGATCAGCGCGCCGACGATCCACAATTGCGCGAGCACGACGATCTTCCTCATGACGCGGACCCTCCGTGACGGACGTGGCGCGCGCGGCGCCTTCGATTCGTTACGGAGAGTTGTACCGCGGGCCTGTGAAGAAGTGATGAAGAGCGGCGCTAGGGCGTGGCGGCGGGGATGGTGAAGGAGACGGTCGTGCCGCGCCCCGGTTCGCTCGCCACGGCGACCGAGCCGCCGTGCGCCTCCACAAGGTGCTTCACGATGGCGAGCCCCAGCCCCGCGCCGCCGGTGGCGCGGGTTCGCGAGGCGTCGGCGCGATAGAAGCGGTCGAAGAGGTGGGGGAGATGTTCCGGCGCGATCCCCTCGCCGGTATCGCGCACGTCGAACCGAACCCCGCCTCCCGCGGCGTCGGGTGCGGCCGAAAGCGTTAGTTCGCCCCCGTCGGGCGTATGCGTGACGGCGTTGCCGACGAGGTTGCGGAGAATCTGGGCGAGGCGCGCGCGGTCGGCGAGCACGGCGGGCGCGTCGGAGGGCGACACACGGATCGCGACGCCGCGCGACTCCGCCTGGGCGCGGAACGCGGTCGCCACGGCCTCGATCGCCTCGGAGGGCGCGATCGGCGCGCGATCGAGGCGGAGCCGCCCCGCCTCGGCGAGCGAGAGTTCCTGGAGGTCCTCGACGAGTCGCGCCAGGAGGAGCGTCTCCTCGTGGAGCGATCGGAGCGCGGCGGCGTCCGCCGGCACGATCCCGTCCTCGATCGCCTCGAGCTGCGCGCGGAGATTGGTGAGGGGCGTCCTGAGTTCGTGCGCCACGTCGCTCACCAATTGGCGCCGGAGCGTCTCGTTCCGGGCGAGGGACTCCGCCATGGCGTTGAAGGCGTGGCTCAGGTCGCCGATTTCGTCGCGCGACCGGACGGCCACGCGCGCGCCCCAATCGCCCCCCTCCATGCGGCGCGCGGCGGTGGTGAGCGCCTCGACCGGGCCGACGATCCGGCGGGAGAGAAGCCACATGACGATGAGGGAGAGGAGCCCCGCGGCCGCGACGGCGCCGATCATCCAGCGGTTCACGCTCCGCACGAAGGGCGCCGCCGGCCCGCCCTCCGATTCCAGGAGCGGCACGGCGTAGAGCATCGCGGGCGGCGCGCCGGGTCCCGCGCCGATCGGCGCGTGCGGCGCCCCGATGATGACCGCGCGCTGCATGGAGCGCGCTTTGCCCTCGATCCGCTCGTGCGAAATCTCGATCCGCCCGCCGGGGAGGATCGAGACGCGCGCGTCTTTCATCTTCGGGGAGGAGAAGGCGAGAGTCTGGCCGAGGGAGTCGACGAGGACGAGCGCGCGGTGGCCCGGGCGGTCGAAGCGGCGAAGGAGCGCGCCCGCCTCCCCGGGGTCCCCACCGGCGTGCACCCAGGTCCTCAGCGCTTCCGCCGCGTCCTCGAACGCGACGGCGCGTGTCGACATCTCGAATCGGCCGAATTCGGTCTGCACCGCCTGGCGGGAGACGAGCACGACCGTGATCACCGCGACGGCGGAGACGAGCGCGACGACGGCGAGGAGGCGGAAGCGGAGGCTTCGCATCATCGTTTCGAACGCCCGCCGCCGTGGGACGAGCCCTCCGTCGCCGCCGGCGAATCCGCCAGCCGGTAGCCGACGCCGAAAACCGTGACGATGCGAGCCGGCGCCGCCGGATCGCGCTCGATCTTCGCGCGCAGGTTCTTCACGTGCGCATCGATCGTCCGCCCGGTCGCCTCGAAGTCGGGGCCGAATGCGGCCGCCGCGAGGTCGTCGCGCGTGAAGACGCGCCCCGGCTGGCGAACCAGCGCGGCGAGGAGATCGAACTCGCGCGGCGTCAGTTCGACGGCGCGCCCGTCCGCGCGGACCTCGCGGCGGCGGAGGTCGACAACCACCCCCGCCGCCGCGAGGGGCGCGTCCGCGCCGGCATCGCTCGCCGCGCCGGCGTCGCGGGCGCCGCGTTCCGCGCTCCTCGCGCCGCCCGCCTCCGGCAACCGCCGCCGGAGCACCGCCCGCACCCGCGCCACCAGTTCGCGCGGGCTGAACGGCTTCGTCACGTAGTCGTCGGCGCCTAGGTCGAGGCCTTCCAACCGGTCCTCCTCGGTGCTCCGAGCCGTGAGGAGGATCACGGCGGCGTCGGTCGTGAGCCGGATCTCCCGGCAGACGTGAAGTCCGTCCAGTTTGGGGAGCATGACGTCGAGTACGACGAGATCGGGGCGGGGGTCGCTCTTCGCGAGACGGATCGCCTCCCGGCCGTCTCCCGCCATGGTGATCGCGTAGCCGGCGTGCTCGAGGTAGAGGCGGACCAGGCCGGCCGTCTTCGGATCGTCCTCGACGATCAAGATCCGCGATTTGGCAAGGGCGACCATCGGAGAAGGATCGCATGGATTCGTGAAGATTTCATGAAGGAGGTCTATGATGCGCGCCATGACGCCCGCGGGTCCCGCTCCCGTCGATCCTCAGAACTATCGCCGCGGCATGCGGTCGAGCGTCATCGGGCTCGCCGTGAACCTGGCTTTGGCCATCGTCAAGCTGACGGCCGGGATCGTCGGCACCTCCTACGCCCTCGTCGCCGACGCCATCGAGTCCCTCGGCGATTCGGTCGGCTCCCTCATCGTCTGGCGCGGGCTCCAGATCGCCTCGCGCCCGCCCGATCACAACCATCCCTACGGCCACGGAAAGGCCGAGCCGCTCGCCGCGCTCCTCGTCGCCATTCTCCTCTGCGCGGCCGCCATCGGCATCGCGGTGGAGGCTCTGCGGGAGATCGTCCTGCCGCACCGGACGCCGGCCCCTTTCACGCTCGTGGTGCTCCTCGGCGTCGTCCTCGTGAAGGAGATCCTCTACCGCTTCGTGACGCGCGTGGGGCAGGAGGTCGGGAGCCAGGTGGTCCACGCCGACGCGTGGCACCACCGGAGCGACGCCATCACGTCGGGATTCGCCGCGGTGGGCATCACGATCGCGCTCGTCGGGGGCCCGGCGTACGAGAGCGCCGACGCGTGGGCGGCGCTCCTGGCGAGCAGCATCATCCTCGTCACCGCGTGGCGCATGCTTCGCCCGGCGGTGCACGAGCTGATGGACCACACGGCGGCGCCCGATCTCGTGGAGGCGGTTCGCATCGTGGCGGAGTCGCGCGCGGGGGTGCATCGCGTGGAGAAGCTCATGATGCGGAAAATGGGGCTCTACTATGTCGCCGACATGCATCTCGAGGTCCCGCCCGAGATGTCCGTCCGCGAGAGCCACAAGCTGGCGCACGACGTGAAAGAGGACGTGCAGCGGTCTCTCCCGCAGGTGGTCGAAGTGCTCATCCACGTCGAGCCCGCCTGGCCGCCGAGCGGGCGCCCTCCCGACGTCTGAGCCCAACCCTCCGCGCGCCGGGGGTGTCCGAACGGGCGAAACCCCCGATCTCGGGGGTACGTAAGGAGAGCGGCGGCGGGCAAGCGGGCCCGCGGTCGCATGCGCGAGGGCGCGGAAACACAAGGCGTGGAACGGACATGGCGGCGCCGCCTTGACCGTCGGCCCTCTCCCCTGTACCATCACCCGGCTCCAGCAATGGGGCTCCTGATGGGGGAGAGGTGGCCGAGTGGCTGAAGGCGGCGGTTTGCTAAACCGTTGTAGGGTTAAAATCCTATCGGAGGTTCGAATCCTCTCCTCTCCGCCATTGTGAAAATTTCGCGCGGACGCGCGGGCCCATAGCTCAATTGGATAGAGTATCTGACTACGGATCAGAGGGTTGGGGGTTCAAATCCTCCTGGGCCCGCCATTTCGTCCCCCAAGCGCGCGACGTCGTCGAAGCCGGAACATCCCCGCAGAGGTCTCGTCCAAATGAAGACGCAGTCGGCCGTTCGTAGGCTCGCCGCCACGGCGCTGGCCCTGGCCATGGGCGTGTCGTTCGCGCTCGCTCCCGCTCGCTCGCTCGCCGCGGACGAAAAACCCGCCGCGCCCGCGAAGGCGCTTCGGGTGGCCGTCTTCCCGGTCGAGAACGCCTCGCCCGACCTCGGCGCGGCGAAGATCATGGGCGACATCCTCCGCGAACAATTGAAGCGCGTGCCGCCCGAGAAGGCGACGTTCCTGCTTCCGCAGGACACGGAGCGGATTCTCTCGAGCCGGAACGAATTGAACCGCGCCTATCTGCTGACCGAGCGCTGGTCGAAGCACGGCACGCTCGACTCCACGGCGGTCCAGGGACTCGACTCGCTCCTGATGGTCGACGCGATTCTCCTCGTGAAGGTGAGCGAGTGGGAGAACCACCGCGTGCCGGTCGTCGGCGCGGGCGAGTCGCACGCGATCGTCGGCCTCTCCTTCGCCTGCTACGACGTCCGCACCAAGGCGCGGATCTGGGCGAAGGCGCCGCGGGAGCAGCGCTTCGGGCAGGAGATCGATCCCTCGAGCGGGAGCGTCAGCTACGACGCGACCGGCTTCATTCAGAACAAGCGCGCGAACGACCCGCCGCGCTACGAAGACGTCGCCTCCGACCTGGTGCGCGACGCCTTCAAGAAATTCCCGGCGAAGTGAGCCCCGTTCCCCCCGCCGCCGAGGACGAGCGGTTCCTCGAGGCGGCGCTGGCCGAGGCGCAGGCCGCGGCCGACGAGGGGGAAGTTCCCGTCGGCGCCGTCGTCGTTCTCGGCGGGCGCATCATCGGACGGGGGCACAACCGGGTCGAAGCGACGCAGGATCCCACCGCGCACGCCGAAATCATCGCCATCGGCGCCGCCTGCCAGACCCTCGGCGCCTGGCGTCTCGAAGAGACGACCCTCTACGTCACGCTGGAGCCCTGCCACATGTGCGCGGGGGCGATCGTGCTCGCGCGAATTCCGCGCCTCGTCTACGGCGCGCGCGATCCGAAGGCCGGGGCCTGCGGTTCGCTCGCGCTCGTGCCGCAGGATCTCCGCCTCAACCACCGCGCCGAGATCGTTCCCGGGGTCATGGCCGCCGAATGCGGCGCGATTCTCGAGGCCTTCTTCCAGGCCAAGCGCCGGGATCGGAACCGTCTGGAAAAGTGAGCCGTGATCGCGTATTCTCCTTCGCGGAGAGATGCGAGAGTGGCTGAATCGGGCGGTCTCGAAAACCGTTAAGGGTGCAAGCCCTTCGAGGGTTCGAATCCCTCTCTCTCCGCCATTAAGATGTTGGCGCGCGAGGGACTGCGCGTGCACCTAGGCTTCCCGGAGAGGTGTCCGAGTGGCTGAAGGAGCACGGTTGGAAACCGTGTAAGCATGAAAGTGCTTCGAGGGTTCGAATCCCTCTCTCTCCGCCAGTTAGGGTAGTCGGGTTCGATAGATGACGTGGGGATGTAGCTCAGTTGGGAGAGCGCCTCGTTCGCAACGAGGAGGTCAGCGGTTCGATCCCGCTCATCTCCACCATGTTTTCCTGATGCACCGCCGAAGGTGATCGGCCTTCGGCCCGCGGAGCCCGGGCATTGGCCTCCTCGTGGCTTGGTGTTGACGGCCAGTTCCCGCGCGATTGAGAGTCACCAACCCCGCCAGGACCGGAAGGTAGCAGCGGCCCGTGATCGCCTCGATGTGCCGCGGATCAGACTGACCCGAGCCGGTTGCGGGGGGGCCGTACCGTTTCACCGGCGGTCCGCTCGGCCCGCCGGGCGCCTCGCCCCCTGAGGATCGATCCGTGTCGCACTTGGCTCTCGCCCGGAAGTACCGCCCGCAGCGATTCGCCGACCTGGTCGGCCAAGACCCCGTCCGTCTCACGCTCGAGCGCGCGGTCGCCACGAATCGCGTGGCGCACGCCTACCTCTTCGCCGGCCCGCGCGGAAGCGGCAAGACGACGACCGCCCGCTTGCTCGCCAAGGCCCTCAACTGCGAGACGCGCAAGTCGGGCGACGCGGAGCCCTGCAACCAGTGCGGCTCCTGCCTCGAGATCACCGGCGGCTCTTCGCTCGACGTTCTAGAGATCGACGGCGCCTCCAATCGCGGCATCGAGGAGATCCGGAATCTCCGCGAGAACGTGAAGTACGCCCCGTCGGGCGGGAAGTCGAAGGTCTACATCATCGACGAGGCGCACCAGCTGACCGACTTCGCCTGGAACGCGCTGCTGAAGACGCTCGAAGAGCCGCCGCCCCACGTCCGCTTCGTCTTCGCCACCACCGAGGCCCTGGAAGTCCCCGAGACGATCGCCTCGCGCTGCCAGGTGTTCGAGTTCCGCCGGCTTCGGAGCGCCGAACTCGTCGCGCACTTGATGAACGTGGCGAAGGCGGAGTCGGTGACGCTGGAGGAGGACGCCGCGGCCCTCATCGCGCGCGCGGCCGAAGGGAGCGTGCGCGACGCGCTCTCGCGGCTCGACCAGGCGCTCGCGGTCTCCGGCGAGGGCGTCACCGCCTCGTCGGTGGCGCAGGCGTTGGGTCTGGCCGGCCTCGAAGCCTACTTCGACCTCGGCGACGCGCTCGCCGCCCGGGAGCCGAAGGGCGCGCTCCTCACGTTCGACCGGCTCTACGACCGCGGCATGGACGTCGAGGAAGTGGCCGACGGTCTCACGCACCATCTGCGCCAGCTGATGCTCCTCGCCGTCGATCGCTCGCTCGAGAGCATGATCGACGCCGCGCCCGCGGACCGCGAACGCTACGCCGCGCAGGCCGCGCGCTTCCAGGCGACCGATCTCTCCGCGATGCTCGCCATTCTCATCGAGTGCCGCGGGATGCTCCGCCGCGCCGAGGCGCCGCGCGCCCTCTTCGAAG
>DASTSZ010000354.1:0-7062 GCA_035760425.1 Candidatus Eiseniibacteriota bacterium
ACGTGACGCTCACCGACCTCTTCACGCAGATGAAGGAAGGAAAGGTGAACGAGCTGCTCGTCGTCCTGAAGGGCGACGTGGACGGCTCGGTGGAGGCGCTCCAGGACACGCTGACGAAGCTCTCGACGGCGGAGATCAAGCTGCGCGTCATCCATCGCGGCGTCGGCCAGATCACCGAGTCCGACGTTCTCCTCGCGGCCGCGTCGAACGCCGTCATCATCGGCTTCCACGTGAAGCCCGATCCGAAGGCGGTCGAGCTGGCGGCGAAGGAGAAGGTGGACGTTCGCCTCTACGACATCATCTATCAGGCCGTGGAGAACGTGAAGGACGCCATGGCCGGCCTCCTCGCGCCCGAGATCCGCGAGTCCGTCGTGGGCCAGGCCGAGGTGCGGAAGATCTTCCGCCCGTCGAAGGCGGGCGTGATCGCGGGCTGCATGGTCACGAGCGGCACCATCACGCGCAATTCGAAGGCGCGCCTCCTGCGCGGCGGCGCCGCGGTCTGGGAAGGGAAAATCGAATCGCTCAAGCGCTTCAAGGACGACGTCCGCGAGGTCGCGAGCGGCTTCGAATGCGGCATCTCCCTCGAGGGCCGCGACGACATTCAGGAACTCGACGTGATCGAGGCCTACGTCCTGGAGGAAGTCGCCCGCAAGCTGGAGTGAGATGCTCATCGGCACGCTGCGGCTCGAGATCCATCTTCCCGCGGCCGACTCCCTCAAGGCCAAGCGCTCCGTGGTGAACCACGTGAAGGAGCGCGTCCGCCACCGTTTCAACGCGGCGATCGCGGAAGTCGGACACCAGGAACTCTGGCAGCGGACCACGCTCGGCGTGGCCGTCGTCGGGGAGGAGGCGCCCGTGCTCGACCGCGCGCTCCACGAGATCCTGGCCGTCATCGAGCGCGAGGATCGTCTCGCCGTACTCGACTACGCGATCGAGATCTCCTAACCGGCCGTCCGCCGTCGCGAGACCGCCGAACGAACCCATGAACCGACCGACCGAATCACCCCGCACGCGGCGCGTCGCCGACCGCATCGTCCAGGTGCTCGCCGAGATCTTCGAGCGGCACACGGAGGATCCGCGCCTGCGCCAGATCACCGTGACCGGCGCGAAGGTGGCCCGCGACTTGGGCACCGCGCGCGTCTGGATCACCGGCGGGTTCGCGCCGGCCGACGAGCCGAAGGTGCTCTCGGCGCTGGCGCACGCGACGCCGCGCTTCCGGGCGATGCTGGCGCCGCAACTCGGCCTCCGCATCGTGCCGACGCTTCACTTCGTCATCGACCACTCCTCGGCCACGGGCGCCCGCATCGAGGACCTCCTGCGGGAGATTCGCGTGGAGGAAGCCGGGCGCGCGCCGGGCGGCGGGAGCGATACGGCCGAGGCCGAGACCGACACGAGCGCCGATCCCGGCCCCGGCACGGACGCCGGCGCCGATTCGGAATCCGATCCCGATTCGAAACCCGAACCCAAACCGACCAGCGAGGCATGATGCCGTTCGAGCGGTTCCGCGCGTTCTTCGACGCCCACACGGACTTTGCGCTCATTTCCCACGTCGACCCCGACGGCGACGCCATCGGCTCCGCGCTCGGACTCGCGTGGGCGCTTCGGGAGATGGGCCGGGGGGCGATCGTCATCAACGAGTCGCCGCTTCCCGCGAATCTGGCGTTTCTCCCCGGCGCCGAGACGGTGCGCCGGCCCGACGCCTTCAAGAACACGTTCGACGCGGTCGTCGTGCTCGACTGCGCCTCGCTGGAGCGGCTCGGCCCGAACGCCGCGCGGCTCGTGGCGCCGAACGCGGCGATCGCCTGCGTCGACCACCACGTGGGGAACGCCGGCTTCGGCGACCCGCGCCTCGTGGTCCCGGAGGCGAGCGCGACGGCGGAGCTGATCCACGACCTCCTCGACGCCTGCCAGGTGCCGCTCACGCCCGAGACGGCGCAGTGCCTCTACACGGGACTCGCGTCCGACACCGGCGCGTTCCGGTTCCAGAACACCACGCCGAAGGCGCTTCGTCTGGCGGCGCGGCTCGTCGACCACGGCGCCAAGCCGGCGCTCGTGGCGGAGTGGCTCTACGCGAAGAAGTCGGCGGGGAGCCTTCGCATCCTGGGGCTCGCGCTCGCGTCGCTCGAGTCGCGCGCCGACGGGCAGGTGAGCGCCCTCACGATTTCGCGCGGCATGTTCGACCGCGCCGAGGCGTCGAGCGAGGACGCGGACGGCATCGTCCAGTACGCGAAGTCGCTCACCGGCGCGCGCGTCGGCGTCCTCTTCCAGGAGTTCACGCCGGGGCAGATCCGGCTCAGCTTCCGGAGCGACGGCACCGTCGACGTGAACCAGCTCGCCGGTCAGTTCGGCGGCGGCGGCCATCGCGTCGCCGCGGGCGCGCGGATGGAGGGGGAACTCGCCGTCGTGCGGGAGACCGTGCTCGGCGCCCTGGAGCACGCCGTGAATGGCGGATCGCCTGCATCTCGTCGATAAGCCGGAGGGCTGGACCTCTCACGACGTCGTCGCGCGGCTTCGCCACATCCTCGGCGAGCGGCGCGTGGGGCACGCGGGCACGCTCGATCCCTTCGCGACCGGACTCCTCGTCGCGGCCGAAGGGCGCGCCACGTCGCTGCTCGGCGCGCTCGGGCTCCTGCCGAAGCGATACGTCGCGACGCTCCGTCTCGGCGTCGCCACCGACACGCAGGATCGGACCGGCGTCTCGATCCGCACCGAGCCGGCCTCGTCGCTTCCGACCCCCGCGGCGTTCGACGCCGCGCTCGCGCGCTTCCGCGGCCGGATCGAGCAGCAGCCGCCCCTCTTCTCGGCGGTGAAGGTCGGCGGCGAGCGTCTCTACAAGGCCGCGCGGCGCGGCGAGACGGTCGACCGGCCGGCGCGGCCGGTGGAGGTCTACGCCCTCGAGCGGATCGCGTCCGAGCCGGACGCGGCGCCGGGCGCCGGCTCGCGCGACACGCGACTCGCCGAGGCCGTGCTCGACCTGACCGTGAGCCGCGGCACGTACGTGCGAACGCTCGCGCACGACCTCGGCGAAGCGCTCGGATGCGGCGCGCACCTGACGGCGCTTCGCCGCGTGAGCATCGGCCCTTTCGACGTGGCGCGAGCGGGCCGCGTGGAGCGGGACGGCGGATGGGATGCGGCCTCGTTCCGGGACCGCTCGATCGCGCCGGCGGAGGCGCTCTCGTTCCTCCCGCGCGTTCGGCTGACGGCGGAGGAGGCGGCGCGGCTGCGCTTCGGCGCGGCGCCCACGTCCGACGCGGCGCGCGTGGAACCCTCCGACGCCGGCTATCCGCTTCCGCCGGGCGCGAGCGGCTGGCCGGTCGCGCTCGTCGATCCCGACGGCTCGATCCTCGGCATGGCGGAACCGTGGGAGTCGCAGACGGCCGGCGCGCCGCTTCGGCTCCAGCGCGTTCTCGCCGACAACTGATCGCGCCCCGAACCGGCGAGCACGAGAGAACAGGAACGACATGACGCCCACGAATCGACCGATCGCGCTCACCATCGGCGTCTTCGACGGCCTCCATCGGGGCCATCAGGCGATCGTGGGCGCCGTCGTCGAGGCGGCGCGCGCGCGCGGCGGCGCGGCGTGGGTGGCGACGTTCGATCCGCATCCCGACGTGGTGGTGCGCGGCGTCGACGAGCGGCCCTGGATCACGCCGCCCGACGAGCGGGCCGCGCTCCTGCATGCGATGGGCGTCGACCGCGTGGAGGTGCTTCGCTTCGATCGCCCGCTGAGCATGCTTCTGCCGGAGGAGTTCCTCGACCGGATCCTCGGGTCGAACGCGCCGCTCGCGGCGCTCGTGATCGGCGCGGACTTCAAAATGGGTCGCGGCCGGATGGGCGACCGCGCCTACCTCGAGGCCCTCGGGCGGCGGCGCGGCTTCGAGGTCATCGAGGTGCCGTTCCTCCCGGCGGCCGCCGTGACCTCGGCCGCGGCGCCGACCGGCGCGCCCGGGGAGAAGATCTCGAGCACCTCGATTCGCCGCATGATCGAGACGGGTCGGATGGAGGAGGCCGAGGCGATGATGGGGCGGCCCTACGCGCTCGAGGGAATCGTCGGTTCGGGCGCCGGGCGGGGGACCGCGCTCGGATTTCCGACCGCGAACCTCGAAATCCACCCGAAGAAGCTCCTGCCTCCGGCGGGTATCTATTTGTCTGATAATAAGATGGAAGGCGGCGCCGCGCGCGGGTTGACCTACGTCGGGAGCGCCCCGACGTTCGGGCCCGGTCCGACCCGCGCGGAGGTCTTCCTGATCGACTATCAGGGGAGCCTCCGAGGGCGCGTGCTGAAAACGCTGCTCCGATCGAAGCTACGTGCCGATAAGGTCTTCGGGTCGCCGGAGGCGTTGGTGGCGGCGATGAACGAAGACGTCGCGAGGGCCCGCGAAATCTGGGCCCGACAGGATGCCGAACAGACGGGGGCTCGGTGAGCCTCCTTCCACTCACTCGTGAAGAAACGCTTGCAACCCTCATTCCATTTGCTACATTCCCTGCTCTAGAAAAGAAAGAGGGAATGTCAAGGAGGTGGCACCGGTGCCGTTGACCCCAGATCAGAAGCGCGTCGTGATCCAGCAGTTCCGAGTCCATGAAGGCGATTCGGGCTCGGCCGAGGTACAAATCGCGCTTCTCACCGAACGCATCAAGTACCTGACGGAGCACTTCAAGGTCCACAAGCGCGACCATCACAGTCGCCGGGGCCTGCTCCGAATGGTGGGTCAGCGCCGTAGACTGCTCGACTACTTGAAGGCCACGAAAGTCGAGCGGTACCGGGCCGTGGTCAAAGAGCTCGGCCTCCGCAAGTAGGCCGTTACCCGCTTCCGCGGGGACCTCAGCAGTACCCTCCCCTCGACCTTCCATCGGCTTCCTCTGGCGCCAATCGAGCGCCAGGGGAAGACCGTCCGTTGTCCCGAAGCAGATCGTGGCGTGAAAAGGAGAAACGAATGGCAGAATCCGTAAGCCTCGAGCTAGGCGGTCGCCGCCTCTCCATTGAGGTCGGCAAGGTCGCCAAGCAGGCGAGTGGCGCGACGTGGATCCAGTACGGCGAGACCGTCGTCCTGACGGCGATGGTCGCCAGCAAGGATCCCGTCGAGAAGGACTTCTTCCCGCTACAGGTGGAGTACCGCGAGAAGACGTACGCGGCGGGTCGCATCCCGGGCGGCTTCTTCAAGCGCGAGGGACGCCCGACGGAGAAGGAGATCCTCTCGAGCCGGCTCATCGACCGGCCGCTGCGTCCGATGTTCCCGGACGGCTATCGGCACGAAATCCAGATCTACTCGACGGTCCTCTCGTCGGATCAGACGAACGACGCCGACATCCTCGGCATCACCGGCGCGTCGGCCGCCCTCATGATCTCCGACGTCGCGTTCCCCGAGCCCGTCTCGGCGGTCCGCGTCGGCAGCGTCGAAGGCAATCTCATCCTGAATCCCACCATCCAGGAACTCGACGACTCGGACCTCGACCTCGTGGTCGCCGGCTCCGACTCGAGCATCGTGATGGTGGAGGCGGGCGCGCGTGAGGTGACCGAGGAGCTGATCGTGAAGGCTCTCGAGTTCGCGCACGCGGGCATTCGCCAGCTGAACGAACTGCAGCGCGAGCTGGTCCGCCGCGTCGGCAAGCCGAAGCGCACGTGGTCCGGCCCCGCCCGCGACGAGTCGCTCGTGAAGGAGATCGAGTCGGCCTTCGCCGGACGGATCCACGCGGCCAACGGCGTCACGGAGAAGCACGAGCGCCAGGCCATGCTCGACGCGGTCGCCGCGGAAGCGGCGGAGCGCTTCGCCGCGAGCCACCCCGGCCAGGAGAAGTTCGTGAAGTCGGTGGTCGGCGAGCTGGAGGAGAAGTCGGTCCGCAAGCTCATCGTGAAGGAGAAGCGCCGTCCGGACGGACGCGGCTTCGACGACATCCGCCCGATCACGATCGAAGTCGGCACGCTCCCGCGCACGCACGGCTCCTCGCTCTTCACGCGCGGCCAGACGCAGGCCCTCGTGGTCGCCACGCTCGGCACGAAAGTGGACGAGCAGCGCATCGAGGAACTCGAAGGGCAGAGCTGGAAGAGCTTCATGCTCCACTACAATTTCCCGTCCTACAGCGTCGGCGAAGTGCGGCCGATGCGCGGACCGGGTCGCCGCGAGATCGGACACGGCGCGCTCGCCGAACGCGCGCTCGAGCCGCTCATCCCGAGCGACGTCGACTTCCCGTACACCCTGCGCCTCGTCTCCGAAATCTTGGAGTCGAACGGATCGTCGTCGATGGCGTCGGTCTGCGGCGGCAGTCTCGCGCTCATGGACGCCGGCGTGCCGATCAAGTCGCACGTCGCCGGCGTGGCGATGGGTCTCGTGCAGGAAGGCAGCGACGTGGCCATCCTGACCGACATCCAGGGCGTCGAGGATCACCTCGGCGACATGGACTTCAAGGTGGCCGGCACGCGCGACGGCATCACCGCGCTGCAGATGGACATCAAGATCAAGGGCCTCTCCTCGGCGATCATGACCGAGGCGCTGGCCAAGGCGAAGAAGGCGCGTCTCTTCCTGCTCGATACGATGGAAGCCGCCATCCGCGAGCCGCGTCCGGAGCTGTCGCCGTACGCGCCGCGCATCTACGTCATGATGATCGACCCGGACAAGATCCGCGAGGTCATCGGACCGGGCGGCAAGATGATCAAGAAGATCTGCGCCGAGACCGGCACGCAGATCGACATCGAGGACACCGGAGAAGTCCGGATCGCGGCCTTCAGCGGCGCGGACGGCGACCGGGCCCGCGACATCATTCGCTCGATCACCGAGGATCCGGAGATCGGCCGCGTCTACCAGGGCATCGTCCGCCGCGTCGTGCCGTTCGGCGCGTTCGTGGAGATCAGCCCCGGCAAGGACGGCCTGGTCCACATCTCGGAGCTCGAGATGAAGCGCGTCGAGAAGGTCGAAGACGTCATCAACGAGGGCGACACGGTCCTCGTGAAGGTCATCGCCATCGACTCGGAAGGAAAGGTCAAGCTGAGCCGCAAGCAGGCGCTGCCGGAGTACGCGGCGGCGCTCGCCGCGGGCGAGATTCAGGAATCGGCGCCGGGCGGGGACC
>DASTSZ010000355.1:0-7700 GCA_035760425.1 Candidatus Eiseniibacteriota bacterium
GGGGACGCCGCGAAGCAAGGGCCGCGCGCCGGGAGACGGGCGCGAGGGTCGCCCGCGCTTCGCGCTGCCCGCCGTGGGGCCGAACGGCCTCGCCGTTCTGGCCGGATTCGTGGCCGGACTCCTCTACCTTCCCGCGCTCCAGTTCGGGTGGGTCTGGGACGACGCGCTCCTCGCCGCCTCGCGCGGCGCGAGCGGTCCGGGGGCCGAGGGCTTCCACCCCTTCCTGAGCCTGCTCCAGCGGGGCGAGTGGGCGCTCGGCGCCGGCAATCCCGCGATCTTCCACGTCACGAACCTGCTCCTCCACGCCGCGGGGGCGTGGCTCTTCTTCCATCTCGCCGTCCACCTCGGCGCGACGGCGGGCATCGCGTTCGCCGCGTCTCTCCTCTTCGGAGCGAATCCGCTTCACGTGGAGTCGGTGGCGTTCGTCTCGGGGCGCGCGGCGATGACGGCCGCCGTCTTCTCGCTGGCGGCGCTCCTCGCCGCCCGGCTCCCGCGCGCGCGCGCCGAGGGGTTCAAGTCGCCCGAACTCTGGCTCGCGCTCGTCCTCTTTGCCGCGGCCGCCTTCAGCGATCTCTCGGCGCTCGTGGCGCCGTTTCTTCTGATCGCACTCGACCGTTGGGGCGCGCCCCGCGCCGGCTTCGCGGCGCGGCGCGGCGCGTACGCCGGATTCGTCGCCATCGGCTTCGCGGCGCTGCTCGCCCGCATCCTCGCTCCGGCCGTCGCGACGCCGTCGCTCGTGGATCGGGGCATCCCGGCGGCCCACGCCGGCGCGGCGATCGTCCACTCGCTGAGCGACTACCTCGCGCTCCTGGTCTGGCCCCACCCCCTGAACGCCATCCGCGCGCTCTCGGAACGCGCGGCGGCGGCCATGCCCTGGATCCCGCTCCTGCCGATCGCGGCGCTTCTCGCGGCGCTCGTCGTCTGGCGGCGGCGCGATCCGCTGGCCCGCGTCGGGGCGCTCACCCTCGTTCTGGGACTCCTCCCCGCGCTTCCCTTCGAGGCGCTCGGGGGGCCCTACGTGGCGGAGCGGCTCGCCTACCTCCCGTCGATCGGCATCACGCTGCTCGTCGCCTCGCTCCTCGCCGCCATCGCGGCGCCGCCCCGCGGGCTTCGCGCCGTGGCGGTCGGACTCGGGATCGCCGCGGCGGGTCTCGCGGCGTACGCCACGCTGGTTCGCATCCCCGTTTGGTCCGACAACGTCGCGCTCCTCCGCGCGTCGGCCGAGGCCGCGCCGACCGATCCGGAGCCCTATCTTCAGTTGGCCGGCCACCACGCCGCAGTCGGGGACGCGCCGGCGGCGCTCGCGGCGCTCGATCTCGCCATCGCGCGCGACTCGACGATCGCGGCGGCCCACGCGACGCGCGCGCTCGTGCTCGGATCCCTAGGCCGGTGGCCCGAGGCCGAGGCGGCGGCGCGGCGCGCGACGGTCCTCGAGCCGACGAACGCCGTCGGGTGGGCCAACCTCGGCGACGCGCTCACGCAGCAGGGGAAGAGCGACGAGGCGATCGCGGCCTCGCGACGCGCCGTGGAACTCGACGGGAAGGAAGCGCTCTACTGGTACAACTACGGCGTCTCCCTGGCGGCCACGGGACAGACCGCGCCGGCGGCCGAGGCGTACCAGAAGGCCCTCGCCATCGACTCGACGCACGTCGGCGCTTGGAACAACCTCGGCGCGATCTACGGCGGCCAGGGCCGGCTCGAGGACGCGCGCCACGCGTACGAGAAGGCGGTCCAGCTGGCGCCCGCCTCCCTGCAGGCCCGCATGAACCTCGCGCTGGCCTACCTGCGGCTCGGCGACAAGGAGCGCGCGGCCGAGGAGCGGGCCGTCATCCAGCGTCTCGATCCGGCGGCGGCCCGCCAGCTGGCGGAATTCTTCAAGGATTCCGACGCGAAAGCCGCGCCCGCGCCCGCGCGTCGTTGACCCTCCGGCCGGGCGCGTGCTAGCGTCCTCGCAATGGGGGAGACGCTCGACACCCGCTGGTTCGACCCGAACCGTCTCAACCTCCTCGTCGGCCTCGTGCTGTTCATTCTCTTCCTCGTCATCAACATCCGCCGCGCCCGCGCCTCTCAGGACGGCCTCTACATTCGGCCCATCGCGGGACTGAAGGCGCTCGACGAGGCGATCGGCCGCGCGACCGAAATGGGCCGCCCCGTCCTCTTCATCCCCGGCATCGGCGACATGAGCGAAGTCGGCACGCTCGCCGCGATCACGATCTCGAGCCGCGTCGCCCGGCGCGTGGCCGATCTCGGATGCGACCTCCGCGTGCCATGCTACGACCCGGTCGTCACCGCCCTCATCGACGGCACCACGCGCGAGGCCTATCGCGAAGCGAACCGCGCCGACTCCTTCCGTCCGGGCAGCGTCTATTACGTGAGCGCCACCCAGTTCGCCTACGTCGCCTCGGTCACGGGAACGATGATGCGCGAGCGGCCGGCCGCGAACATCTACATGGGCGCGTTCTACGCGGAATCGCTCTTCCTGGCGGAGACGGGAAACCAGACGGGCGCCATCCAGATCGCCGGATGCGACCAGGTGACGCAGCTCCCCTTCTTCGTCTGCTCCTGCGACTACACGCTCCTCGGCGAGGAACTCTATGCCGCGAGCGCCTATCTCGGCCGCGAACCGATCCAACTCGCCACGATCGCGGCCCAGGATTGGGCCAAGGCGCTCGCCGCCGGCATCATCGTGGCGGCGATCATCATGGCCGCCTTCGGCTACCCGTGGCTCGGCACGGTTCTCAAGGCCTCGTGAGCGTCTAGCCGCCGACCATGCGCTTCGGACCTCTCGTCGTCACCTTCGTCACCGGCGCCACCCTCATCGCGATCTTCTTCATCCCCCATCATTCCGCCCAGCAGGCGCAGTCGGTCATCTTGGAATGGGCCGACGTGGTCTACGCGTTCGCGCTGCTCCTGGGATCGATCGTGCTCTGGACGTCGCATTGGAAGAAGGCGACGAACTTCGGCGAGGGGTGGTTCTACAGCGCCGTCACCCTCGTCGCGCTGACGGCCGTGACGCTCCTGGGGATCTTCCTCGGCGTCGGCGGGACGACGCCGGTCGGACGCATCTACGACGCCGTCAACGCGCCGCTGGCGTCCACGATGTTCTCGCTCCTCGCCTTCTTCATCGCCTCGGCGGCGTTCCGCGCGTTCCGGGCGCGCAACTTCGAGGCGACGCTCCTGCTCCTCACGGCCATCGTCATGATGTTCGGCCGCGTCTCGATCGGCGAATACGTCTGGAGCGCCTTCCCGCCCATCACGGAGTGGCTGCTCGACGTTCCCAATCTCGCCGCCAAGCGGGCGGTCGCGATCGGCGTCGGCCTCGGCGCCGTCTCGACCGCGCTCAAGATCATTCTCGGCATCGACCGCTCCTACTTGGGGAGGGCGTAGCCGGTGGCGGCCGAACGGGCGAGTTTCTGGCACCGCATCCTCGGCATCGACCGCCGCTGGATCTTCGTCCTGGTCGCGCTCGGCACCGCCGGGCCGCTCCTCTTCCCCGTCAACCTGCCGGTGGCGACTTCGCCCCGCGTGAAGGCGGCCTATGACGCCGTCGAAGCCGTGCCGGAAGGGTCGACCATCATCATGTCGATCGATTACGAGCCCGACATCATGGCGGAGCTCCAGCCGATGTCGATCGCGGTGCTCCGCCACTGCTTCCGGCGAAACCTGAAGCCGGTCATCCTGACGCTCTACCCGGCCGGGCCCCGACTCATCGAGCAGGCGCTCGCCGTCGCGTCCACGGCCGAGGGGAAACGGAACTACGACGACTACGTCTTCCTCGGCTACAAGTCCGGCAACCAGGCGGTGATCCTGGGCCTCGGGGAGAACATCAAGAGCCTCTTCCCCCGCGATTTCTACGGCGCCCGCACCGACTCGATCCGGCTCATGAAGAACGTGAATTCCTTCGCCGACTTCCCGCTCCTCATCAACCTCTCGGGGTCCTCGATCGCCGACTACTACATCCGCATCGGGGCGAGCCGCTACCACCGTCCGATGATCCTCGGATCCACGGCCGTCATGGCGACCGACTATTACCCCTACCTTTCGTCGGGCCAGATCCTCGGATTGATCGGCGGCATGAAGGGCGCGGCCGAATACGAGCGGCTCATGAACATCGTGGGCGACGGGCGGCGCGGCATGGACGCGCAGAGCATGGTCCATGTGATCGTCGTGCTCCTCGTGATCCTGGGCAACGTCGCGCTCTTCGCGACCGGGGGCCTCCTGCGGCGGCCGGGAGGCGACGCGTGAGCCACGACGTCGGCACCTGGGTCGCGGCGATCCTGACGCTCTGCGTCTTCTCGTTCCTCTACCGCGACAACCCGCTCTACCGCTTCGCCGAGCATCTCTTCGTCGGCGCCTCCGCGGGATATCTCCTGGCGGTTCAGTATCACAACGTCTTCAAGCCGAACGTGATCGAGAAGATCGGGCATGGCGAGTTCCTGGCGATCGTTCCGCTGGTTCTGGGGATCCTGATTCTCGGGCGGGCGTGGGAGAAGACCTCGGGCATCGCGCGCTGGTCGCTCGCCTTCTACGTCGGCATCTACTCGGGGATCGCCGTTCCGTCCTACCTTCAAGCGCAGATCTTCGCGCAGCTGGCCGACGCGTTGAAGCCGTTCGCGCCCGGCTGGGGCGCCGTCAGCTCCGCGCTCGTCCTCCTCGGCTTCCTGAGCGTGCTCGCCTACTTCTTCTTCTCCGCGCCCCACAAGGGCGTGCACGGCGGCGCGGCGCGACTCGGCATCTGGTTCCTCATGGTGGCCTTCGGCGCTTCCTTCGGCTACACGGTCATGGCGCGCGTCTCGCTCCTCATCGCACGGATGCAATTCCTGATGCGCGACTGGATCGGGATCCTGCCGGGTGCGTAGGCTCCCCGCGAGACGTTCGGCTTCCTTCGCCTTCGGCGCCGCGGCCCTCGTCGCGGCGCTGTCGTTCGCGCTCTCGACGCCGGGCCTCGCCGCCGGGGCCGCCGACCCGGCGCCGGCGGCCTGTCCTCCGGGAAATCTCCTCGCGTCGGCGAGACTCGTCGACTCCCTCGACATCGGGGGGCCGACGCGGCTCGCGGCGGACGACGCGGGCGCGAAGGAGGGCGCCAACTGGCGGCCGACGCGCGGCATTCAGTTCCTCACCGCGGGCGCGTCGCTCACGTACGATCTCGGCGCCGACCGCCCGATCGCGGCCGCGCTCATTCAGGGCGACGCCTGGAATACGTTCTCCATCCAAGTCTCGGACGACGGCGTCTCGTTCCGCGAAGTCTGGGCCGCTCCCGTCACCGGGCCGGTGGAGGGCCGGGGACAGCGCACGCGCTCCACCCTTCTCTCGGGCGTCCACGGCCGGTTCGTCCGGGTCGGCGAAGCCACCGGCCTCGGCTATCGCACGCTCTCCGAGGCGCAGGTCTTCTGCGAGATTCCCTACGCCTGGCCCGAGCCGCTTCCCGTCCTGGCCGATCCCCCCGCCGCGCCCAAAGCGCCCCGCTCCTGGATGTCGCTCACGCGGCGGAACGCGAACATCTGGAAGGGCTCCCTCGCCTTCCTCGGCGCGGCGCTTCTCGCCTGGGGGGCGTACCTCAAGCGGGGCCGGCGACCGTCCCGCTTCGGCAAGCTGCGCGACGTCCTCCTCCTTCTCCTGGGGATCGTCGGCTTCGGCGGCTACTTCAATTGGGGCGGGTACCACTTCCCCGAGCGCATCCACTATCACGAGTTCTTTCACTACTTCATCGGCGCGAAGTACTTCCCCGAGCTGGGCTACACGCACATCTACGAGTGCGCGAGCATCGCCGAGGCGGAGCAGGGATTCCGCCGTCGCGTGGAGCTTCGGACCATCCGCGATCTTCGAAGGAACGAGATCGTTCCCGCCACCTACGTCCTCGCCGACCCCGATCGATTCAAGAAGGGTTTCATCCGGCCCTTCACGCCGGAACGATGGGAATCGTTCAAGAAGGACACGGCCTACTTCCGCGGGAAGGCGGGCATCGTGGCCTGGGAGCGGATGCTCCAGGACCATGGCTACAACCCGTCGCCGGTCTGGAACATGGCGGGAGCGCTCCTCTCGAATCTCGGCCCCGCGTCCGACTCGCTCATCTTCGGATTCCTCGGCTGGATCGACCCCGCGCTCATTCTGCTCACGTTCGGCTTCATCGTCTGGGGATTCGGCTGGCGCACGGCGTGCGTGGCCGCGCTCTACTTCGGGACGAACGAGCCGGCCCCCTACTTCTGGACGGGCGGCGCCTTCCTGCGCGAGGACTGGCTGCTCGGCGCCGTGGCGGGGATCTGCTTCCTCAAGCGGGGCCGTCCGCTCCTCGGCGGCGCGTGCCTCGCCTACTCGACGCTCCTTCGCGTCTTCCCGCTCGGCTTCTTCGTGGCGATCGGGCTTCGCCTGGGCTGGATCTTCCTCCGCGAACGTCGCCTCGACCGGACCGGCGCGAGCATCGTGGTCGGCGCGGCGCTCGCGACCCTGATCCTCCTCCCCGCCTCGAGCATGGTGGCGGGGAGCGCGTCGGCGTGGCCGGAGTTCCTCAAGAACACGAAGAAGCACGCGGGGTCGCCCCTCACGAATTACATGGGGCTTCGGACGATCGTCGGCTTCCGATGGGAGACGCGCCAGAAGATGACGTACGACCCGCGCTCCTCGGACCCCTTCCACAACTTCCGCGAGGCGCGAAAGCAGGCGTTCCGAGGCATCTTCGGCCAGCCGCTCTTCCTGGCGCTCGTCGTCGCGTATCTGGCGTTGCTCATGTGGGGACTTCGGCGGGAGATGGAGTGGTGGGTGCTCGCGGCGTTCGGCTTCGGCGTGATCACGATCAGCATGGAGCTGACCTGCTACTATTTCTCGTTCGTCATGATCGCGGCGCTTCTCTGGGAGAAGCGCCCGGCGATCGGCGTCTGGCTCCTCGTCTTGGCGACGGCCACCCAGGCGATCGAGTTCGCGACCTACTACTACGACATGCGCTATCTCCTCGAGAGCGTCGCGGTGGTCGCGTTCGTGATCTGGGTCACGTGGCTCTACGGCCGCTCGGCCGTCGTCGCCGGCGAATCGGCGGCCGCGACGCCGTCGACGCCCGCGGCCCCCGCCGCGAACGCCTAGCGACCGTCGCTTCCCCCGCCCAGCATCTCGTACGCGGCGTCGAGTGACTGGTGGTCGCCCACCAGCACGAGAATGTCCCCCGCCTGGAACGTGAAGTCGGCCTCCGGCCCGAGCGTGTGCTTCCCGTCCCGCACGACCGCGATGACGAGCGCGCGCGTCCTTCCCCGAACGTCGAGTTCCAGGAGCGTCTTCCCCACCGCGGGCGCGCCGGGATTCAGATAGAACGTGTCGGTGGTGGCGCCCGCGATCATGCGCGTCACCGACGTCATGAGCGAGCCCGTGAGGTCGCTTCCGCGAAGGAACGAGTAGCCCTCCTGCCGCAGCGCCTGCTCCTGCATGCGGACGACGTTGGCCGGCACGTGGAAGCGCCGGAGCACGCGCGCCAGGATGGCGATCGAGGTTTCGAATTCCTCCGGAATCACCTCGTCCGCGCCGAACCGGTAGAGCTCCTTCACCTCCGCGACGAGTCGCGTGCGCGCGATGATGTAGACGCGCGGATTGCTTTGTCTCGCCTGGTGGACGGCGAAGCGCGTGGCGGCGGGATCGGAGATGGCGAAGACGACGACCGACGCCCGGTCGATGCCGACGGCGTGGAGCCCCTCGGGGCGGGAGACGTCGCCGAACTC
>DASTSZ010000356.1:0-3281 GCA_035760425.1 Candidatus Eiseniibacteriota bacterium
GCCTCGTCCATACCGTTCGGCGGGGCGCCGTCGGAGACGCTCGGATTCATGCCGGCGGGCGTCGGCGCCGCCCCCGTGAAGCCCAAGGTGCGCGGCACGCCGTTCGGGATTCACCCGGCGGCGCTCTTCGCGGCTCTTCTCGCGGCGCACGTCTTCCTGGTGCGCTGGGTGACCGACTGATGGCCTCCGCGCGCGCCGGCGGGTCGCACGCCGGAGAGGGGACGCTCCGCGTCCGGTGGCACCCGCCCGAGTTTCCGCTCCGCGACCTGGCCGAAGCCGTCCTTCGCCAGTCGGTGCGCGAACTCGGGTTGGGCGGGGTCGTCCACGACCTCCACGTCGCCATTGATCTCGCGAACCGGGACGATCACGCCTACATCGAGTGGAACACGCACGATCATCGCGCCGCGCGCCTCTCCTTCGCGGTGGGGAACTTCGTCACGCGCGAGCGTCGCCGCGCCTGGGCGCGCACGTGGGGCCGCCGCGCCGGACTCCCGCCCCTCGCGCCGCGCCAGTTCTCGCCCCGCTCGTTCGCCGAGGCGTGCCTCCACGAGCTGAGCCCCTTGAAGGACGATCATGAAGCGGGCGTCGATCTCTCGTCGTGTCCGGAGGACGATCGCGAGGCGTTCAACGAACTCTGGAACGTCTGGATCGACGGACGGCTCCATCGCCGCGGCCTCCCGTCGATGACGCGAGGCGAGCGCCGCCGCGTCTACGCGCGGACGCTGAACCACATTCCCGGCTACGCCGCCCGCGGCGAGCGGATCTTCCGCGCCCTCTGGTCGGCCGATCACCTGAAGCCCGCCGAACTCCGCGCCTACCTCGACGAACTCTGCGCCGGCGGCAGCGCCGCGCGCGTCGCGGCGAAGCGCCCCGGCACCCGGACGTCGCGATCGACACGATGACCGATCCGTCGACGCTGCCCGGGCCGGCCCGCACGGAAGAGGATCGGCTTCGGCTCCTCGTCCGCGCCTCCCGCGAACTGGCGCTCCTCAAGCGCGACGCGCTCGCGCGGAAGGCGCGCGACTTCTTCCTCGCGGCCGGCGCGTTCCAGGAACTCTCCCTCTGGGTGATCGATCCCCGCACGGAAGTGCTCTACCCCTGGACGCTCGGCAACACGCCGGTGTTGGGCCGGCGGCCGCGTCTCCAAGTGGGCCAGGGGCTCGCCGGGCAGATCGTCGCGGAGGAAGAGGCGCGCTACTACGCGTCCATTCCGGAGCCGCTCTATCTCGCCGACGAGTGGGGCGGCCGTCCTTTGGCGGAGCTGGGCGGCGTGTTGGCGCTGCCGCTTCGCCGCGGCGCCGAGCCGCTCGGCGTGGTGACGCTCCATCGCGCGGCGCACGAGCCGACGGCGGACGAAGTCTCATTCCTCTCGGAACTCGGCGCGCAACTCGCCATCGCGGTCGGGAACTCGCGCGTCTATTCCGAGGCGATGCGGGAGAAGGTCGAGAACCAACTGCTGCTCGAACTCGGCACGAAGATCTCGGGGAGCCTCGACAGCAGCCAACTGCTGGAGCAGATCCTCGACCTCGTGTTCCAGGTCGTGCGCTACGACGCCGCCGGCATCTACCTCGTCGACAAGCGAACGCAGTGGATCACGCGCCAGGCGCTCCGCGGCTACGCGGCCGAGCGCGACGAGGCCGTGCGGCTGAAGGTGGGGAAGGGACTCATCGGGTGGGTGGCGAAGACAGGCAAGGGCGCGATCGTCCCGGACGTCGCCTCCGACTCGCGCTACGTGAACGCGCGCGAGGAGACGCGAAGCGAGATGGTCGCGCCGATCCGGATCGGAAGCGAGGTCATCGGGGCCTTCAATCTCGAGTCGGACGAGACCGACGCCTACGAACAGGAAGACATGGAACTCCTGATGGCGTTCGCCGCGCAGGCGGCGGTGGCCATCGAGCGGACGCGCCTCCACGAAGAGGTGCTGGAAAAGCGCCGCCTCGAGGAAGAGGTGACGATCGGGCAGCGGATCCAGCGCTCGTTCCTTCCCGATCGGAATCCCGAGGTCCGGAACTTCGACATCGCCGGCGCGAACTTCTCGTCGGATCTGGTCGGCGGCGACTACTACGATTTCGTGCGCATCGCCGACAATCACCTCGGCGTGGTCGTCGGCGACGTCTCGGGGAAGGGGCTCGCGGCGGCGTTGATCATGGCGTCGTTCCGCGCCTCCCTGATCGCGGAGATCCGGAACAACTACGCCATCCGCACGATCATCGGGACGGTGAACAAACTGCTCTGGGAGAGCATCGAGCCCGACCGGTTCGTGACGGCGTTGTACGGCGTATTGGATATCGAGGGGCGCCGCTTCACCTACGTGAACGCGGGGCACAATTCGGCGTTCCTCTGTCGCGCCGGGGGCGCGACGTTCGATTACTTGGAGGCGACGGGGCCTTTGCTCGGGACGTTCGAGTCGGTGACGTACAAGGAGCGGATGGTGGAGATTCGCCCCGGCGACGTGCTCGTGCTCTATACCGACGGCGTGACCGAGGCGATGGACGCGACGGGGGATCTCTTCGGCGACGATCGGCTGCGCGACGTGATCCGCGCCAATCGCGCGGAGCCGGCGACGGTGATCCTCCGGCGCATCTGGGACGCCGTGAAGGCGCACCGCGACGGGGCCCTGGACGACGATATGACGATCGTGGTGGTGAAGGGGCTGACGTAGGGGGGATCGGCGGCTGGAGGGGCTGGGGCGGGCGTTGGGCCCGAAAATGTATCGGGCGGCGAATCCCGAGGGACTCGCCGCCCGTTTATATTGGAAGTTCCCCGTACAGACCGTGCTCGAACGACCTGTGGGGCTGAGGCAACCCTCCGGCGAAGCGCCGGATCAGACCGCCCTGGTCACATGAACGACAGGGAACTTCACATCAATTGCGCGTCTCTTTAGACTCGGAATCGAGCGAAAAGTTCCGGGAGGGGGGAATCAAGCCTTCGGCGACGCTGGAGGGATAATACCTAACTAGTTGTAGGATTGTCAATTGGAATCTTGGCACGGGGCTTGGCCGGGGTTCCTTGACCGCCCCGACACCCCCTGATAATGTCGCCAGCCCAACAAGTTAGCCCACCGCCGGAGTGGTGGAACTGGCAGACACGCGGGACTCAAAATCCCGTGAGGCTCAAACCTCGTGCGGGTTCGACCCCCGCCTCCGGCACCAATCCCCCGATGGCCGCTCCCAGTGCTCGGTCGGATCGGCGGTAGGAGGCGCGCCCCCCACCCCAGGACGGGGGTCCCGCGTTGAGGGAGCCGCCCACCTACACACCGATCCCAACCGCCATTACGAGCG
>DASTSZ010000357.1:0-14927 GCA_035760425.1 Candidatus Eiseniibacteriota bacterium
GGTCCGGCAGCGCCTTTTCGGCGGCGGCGGCGCCGCGCGCGCCGCGAGCGGGGGGCCGGAGCGCCGCTTCGAGATCGCCGATCTCCTTCAGGACGCGCGCGTGATCCCGGCGCAATTCCCGGAAGAGTCCGGCGCCTTTCGACTCGCTCGATTTCGGTCGCGGTGTCATCACGAAGAAGTGTCGACGATCGCGCGCCGTCCGTGCATGACGCCGCGCAGCCGCCGCGTCGAAATATCGGGAGTACCCGGATCGCTCTATCTGTGCGACCTTCATGGAGTTGAGGTCGCGATTCGCCTTTCGTACCATGATCCCGGTCATAGGCCCTTCCGGACGGAGCGCGCGTGGCATTGGAAACGCGGAACGAGCGAACGCTGCTGGCGATACGCGCCATCCCGATGTTCCGGGGGCTCTCGGTCGAGGATCAGTCGCGGCTCGCGGCGCTCGCCACGCTCCGCGAGTACGCCCGCGGGGACTCGCTCTGGCGCGCGGGCGATCCGGCCGAGAACCTCACCGCGATCGTGCGCGGGCGCGTGAAGCTGGTGGGGAGCTCGGGAGGCAGCGACGTCATCCTCGAGCTCTTCGGTCCCGGCGAGCCGGTGGGCGCCATCGCCGTCTACAACTACATCCCCTATCCCGCCAGCGCCGTCTGCATGGAGCCGACGACGCTTCTCGTCCTTCCGCGGCGGGACTATTTCGAACTCCTCGATCGCTATCCCGAGTTCGCGCGCGCCATCATTCGCGACCTGACGAAACTCTTCCTCTCGCTCACGCGAAAGGTCGAGGAGATGCGGGGCCAGCGGATCGAGGTCCGCATCGCCCAGCTCTTCTTGAACCTCGCGGAGCGGATGGGGAAGCCGGCGAAAGGAGGCGGGGTCGAGATCCCGATCACGCTCTCGCGCCAGGAAGTGGCCGACCTGGTCGGCACGACCGTGGAGACGGCCATTCGGGTCCTGGCCCGATGGGGGCGCGACGGCGTGCTCGTGACGGGCGACAAGCGGTTCGTCCTGCCCTCTCGCGAGCGGCTGGTGGAGATCGCCGAGAGCAAGGATGTGAAGTAGGGGGACGCTTCCGGCGGGCCGGGATCAGGCGAGATCGAAATCGGGGTGCGGCTCTCCCAGGAGCCGCACCCCGTTCGCGATCACGAGGAGCGTGCTGCCCTCGTGGCAGACGACCGCGAGCCAGAGGGGCAGGAATCCGAGCAGCGTGGTGATCACCAAGAGCCCGATCATGCAGAAGGCGAAGGTGAGGCTCTGCGTGACGACGCGCCGCGCGCGGCGGGCGAGCCAGAGCGAGAAGGGAATCCCCTTCAAGTCGTCCCGCATGAGCACCACGTCGGCCGTGTCGAGCGCCACGTCGGTGCCGGCGCCCCCCATGGCGATGCCGACCGAGGCGGCCGCGAGCGCCGGCGCGTCATTCACGCCGTCGCCCACCATCGCGAGCGTGGGCCACTTCGCCTTCAGCTCGCGGATCGCCGTCACCTTCTGCTCGGGGAGAAGTCCCGCGCGCACCTCGTCGACGCCGATCTCGGCGCCGATCGACGCCGCCACGGACGCGTGGTCGCCGGTGAGCATCGCGATGTGGCCGACGCCGAGCCCCCGGCACGCGGCGATCGCGTCGCGGGCGCGAGGCCGAACGACGTCGGCCACCGCCAGGACGCCCGCCGCCACCTCGCCCCCGGGAAGGAGGCCGTCGGGACCGCTGCGACCGGCGTCTCTCGCCCCGTTGCCTTGCCGCCGCACGACGACGATGAGCGCGGTCTTCCCTTGCGAGCGAAGCGACGCGGTCGCTTCCAGCAGCGCGGGGGAGAGCGGAACGCCGTGCCGGGCGAAGAGCGGCTCGCGGCCGACGCCGACCCAGTACTCTCGCGAGTGGCCGTGCACGCCCTCGCCGCTGTGGCTCTCGAACTCCGACAGCGGCGACGGGCGAAGGCCTCGCCGTTCGGCTTCCTGTCGGACCGCGCGCGCGGTGTGGTGCTCGCTGCGCGCCTCGATGGACGCCGCGAGCGCGAGGAGATCCTCCTCGCCGAGTTCGCCCTCCACGACGCGGATGTCGGTCAGCCGCGGCTTCCCCTCGGTCACCGTGCCGGTCTTGTCCATGGCGAGCGCGCCGACCTCGCCGAGTCGCTCGAGATGGATGCTCCCCTTGAAGAGCACGCCGTGGCGCGCCGCGTGCGTGATGGCGGAGAGCATGGCGGCGGGCGACGCGATGACGACCGCGCAGGGGGACGCGGCGACGAGGAGCACGAGGCCGCGGTACCACGCCTCGCTCCACGGCGCGTGGAGGATGAGAAGCGGGAGAAGGGCGGCCAGGGCGGCGCCCGCGAAGACCGCGATCACGTAGGTGCGCTGCCAGCGATCGACGAAGCGCTCGGCCGTCGACTTCGCGCGCCCGGCCTCCTGGACCATCTGGACGATCTTCGAGATCGTGGTCTCGCCCGGCATCTTCTCGACGCGGACGAGGGGCGCCCCGTGCGCGTTCAGCGTGCCGGCGAAGACCCGGTCGCCCGGTCGTTTGGTGACCGGGGCCGACTCGCCGGTGAGCGTCGACTCGTCCGCGGCGGTTTCGCCCTCCTCGATCGTGCCGTCGACCGCGAAGCGCTCGCCCGGAAGCGTCCGGACGCGCTCGCCGACGCCGATCGATTCGATCGGGAGGCGCGTTTCTCGTCCGTCCCGCACGACGAGCGCCGTGTCGGGACGCAGTTCGATCAGCGACTCGATGGAACGCGCCGTCCGCTCCATCGTGTAGCCCTCGAGCGTGCCGCTCAGCGAGAAGAGGAAGAGGAGGATGGCGCCTTCGCCCCAATGGCCCAGCGCGGCGGAGCCGGCGGCGGCGGCGATCATCAAGAGATTGATGTCGAGCTGGCCGCGGAGGAGGTTGGCGAGGAGATCTCGGGTCGGGCCCCAGCCGCCCGCGAGGTAGGAGACGGCGTAGAGCGCGATTCGCCACGCGGGGTCGCCCCCCGCGCGGCCCACGCCCGCGCCCGCGAGGCCCGCGATCGCGCAGAGGGCGGTGAGACCCATCTGCCAATCGGCGGACGCGAGAAGCGAGAGTTTACGCGGCGGTTTCGTGGCCGCCGCGGCGGCGGTCGTCACACGCCGTCGCCCCCGAGGAGACGGCGGAGCACGTAGGGGAGAATCCCGCCGTGCTCGTAGTAGCGGACTTCCTGCGGCGTGTCGAGCCGGACCACGGCGCGGAATCCGGCGGTTCGCCCGCCCTCCACGCGCACCTCGATCCGCGACCCGCGGGCGCCGCCGATCGCCGCGGCGATGCCCGCGATGTGGAACCGTTCCGCGCCCGTGAGCCCGAGGGAATCGGCCGTCTCGCCCGGGAGGAACTGGAGCGGCAGGATCCCCATCCCGATCAAGTTGCTCCGGTGGATCCGCTCGAACGACTCCGCGATCACGGCGCGCACGCCGAGGAGTTTCGGGCCCTTCGCCGCCCAATCGCGCGACGAGCCCGATCCGTATTCCTTCCCGGCCAGGACGATCGTGGGCGTCCCTTCGCCCTCGTAGCGCATGGCGGCGTCGTAGATCGGCATCGTCTCGCCCGACGGCTGGTGCGCGGTGACGCCGCCTTCGACGCCCGGCACCATCTTGTTTCGGATGCGGGTGTTCGCGAACGTTCCGCGGACCATCACCTCGTGATTCCCTCGGCGCGATCCGTAGGAGTTGAAGTCGGCGGGCTTCACGCCCTCCGCTTCCAGGTACTTCGCGGCCGGGCTCCCGCGCTTGATGGAGCCCGCCGGGGAGATGTGATCGGTCGTGACGCTGTCGCCGAAGATGGCGAGCGCCCGCGCGCCGGCGAGATCGTTCACCGCCGCGGGCTTCATCGGCATGCCGTCGAAGTAGGGGGGCCGCTTCACGTAGGTCGAGCCGGGCTCCCACGCGTAGCGGTCGCCGGCCGGCACCGGGAGCGCGCGCCAGGTCTCGTCGCCGGTATAGACGTCGCGGTAGGTCGCCTGGAACGTCTCCGAGCGAACCGCCTGCGCCACGGCGTCCTGGATCTCACGCTGCGTCGGCCAGAGATCGCGGAGGGTGACCGGCTTGCCGTCCGATCCGACGCCGAGCGGCTCGGTCGTCAGGTCGATGTCGACGCGGCCGGCGAGCGCGTAGGCGACGACGAGCGGCGGGGAGGCGAGGTAGTTCGCGCGGACCTCGGGATGCACGCGTCCTTCGAAGTTGCGGTTGCCGCTCAAGACCGCGGCGGCGACGAGGCCCGACCCTTCGATCGCCTTCGTGACCGGCTCGGGGAGCGGCCCGCTGTTTCCGATGCAGGTCGTGCAGCCGTAGCCGACCGTGTAGAAGCCGAGCGCTTCGAGCGGCGCCGTGAGTCCCGCGAGTTTCAGGTATTCCGTCACGACCTTGGAGCCGGGCGCGAGGCTCGTCTTCACCCACGGCTTCGTCTTCAGGCCGCGCTCCACCGCGCGCTTCGCCACGAGCCCCGCCGCCACCATCACGGAGGGATTCGACGTGTTCGTGCACGACGTGATGGCGGCGATGACCACCGAGCCGTCGTGAAGCGCGAACGACTCGCCCTTCATCGTCACCGGTGGCGCGACGACCGCGACGTGGCCGTCGCCTCCTTCGTTCTCCCAGCGGCCGTTGGGATCGCCGGCGGGCGGCGACTTCGACGCGCCCTTCAGCCCCGCGAGCGACGCGGCGAAGTTCGATTTCACGCGGCCGAGCGCGAGCCGGTCCTGGGGCCGCTTCGGCCCGGCCATGCTCGGCTCCACGTGCGAGAGGTCGAGGGCGAGCGTGTCGGTGTAGGTCGCTTCGGGCGAGCCCGGCGTGTGGAAGAGACCCTGCGCCTTCGCGTAGGCCTCGATGAGCGCCACCTGCGCATCGGAGCGTCCGCTGAAGCGGAGGTAGCGGAGCGTCTCGGCGTCGATCGGGAAGATGCCGCAGGTGGCGCCGTATTCCGGCGCCATGTTGGCGATCGTCGCGCGGTCGGCCACCGGCAGCGTTTCGAGGCCCGGGCCGAAGAATTCGACGAACTTGCCGACCACGCCCTTCTTCCGGAGCATCTCGGTGACGGTCAGCACGAGGTCGGTGGCGGTCGCGCCTTCCGGAAGCTGCCCGCTCAGGCGGAAGCCGATCACCTGGGGCACGAGCATGGAGACGGGCTGCCCGAGGAGCGCGGCCTCGGCCTCGATGCCGCCCACGCCCCAGCCGAGCACGCCGAGGCCGTTGATCATCGTCGTGTGGGAGTCGGTGCCGATGAGGGTGTCGGGGTAGGCGACCGGATCGGGCCCGTCCGTCTGGAAGACGACGCGCGCGAGGAACTCGAGATTGACCTGATGAACGATGCCCGTGGCGGGCGGGACGACGCGAAAGTTTCGAAACGCGCCCTGGCCCCAACGGAGGAAGAGGTAGCGCTCGCGGTTCCGCTCGAACTCCTTCGCGGAGTTGAGCAGCAGCGCCGCCGCCGAACCGTACTCGTCGACCTGCACCGAGTGGTCGATGACGAGTTCGGCCGGCTGGAGCGGATTGATCTTCGCGGGGTCGCCGCCGAACGCGGCCATGGCGTCGCGCATGGCCGCCAGATCGACCACCGCCGGCACGCCGGTGAAGTCCTGGAGGAGCACGCGGCTCGGCGTGAAGGCGATTTCCCGATCGGGCTCGGCCTTCGGGTTCCAGCGAGCCACCGCCTCCACGTCCTCGCGGCGAACGGTGCGGCCGTCGAGCGTTCGGAGAAGGTTCTCGAGCAGGATCTTCAGCGAGAAGGGGAGTCGTTCGATGGAATGGCCCGCCTTGGCGACGGCGTCGAGGCGGTAGAGGGTTACGTCGCGGCCGCCGACACGCAGCGTGCCGCGGGCGTTGAATGGATCGGTCATGGAGCGGCTCCGTCCACCGCGCGTCTCGACCGCGCGGGCAGGGTGAGAGGCGAGTTTCGCGCGACGAGCATACGGCATGCGCGCCGCCGGCGAAACCTCCATGGCGCGCGCGCGATTTCGGCTGTCACGACGGGCTCGATCGCGTAGAGTCGGCCGCACATGCAAACGGAGCCGCCGCGCGACGCCCCACCTGCCTCTGCCCCTCGCGGCGTTCCGCCGCGCTATCGCTGGTGGCTCCTCGGCGCCGGCGTCGTTCTCCTCGCCGTCGTGACGATCCTCTTCGTGAAATGGGCCGCGCCGATCTTCACGCGCGAGCATCTCGCCGCGTGGGTGAAATCCGCCGGCGCGTGGGGTCCGCTCGTCCTCCTCGGCATGCAAGCCGTGCAGATCCTCGCCGCGCCGATCCCGGGCGTCTTCGTCCCGATCCTCGCCGGCATGTTCTACGGCCCCATCGTCGGCCCGCTCCTGACGATGGGCGGCACCCTCGTCGGTTCGGCCATCGCCTATTGGATCGGTCGGCTCGCGGGGCGCGTCGTCGCGGAGCGGCTCTTGGGTAAAGAGGCGCTCGACAAGGCGCACGATCTCCTTCACGGGAAGCGGTGGGTCGCGCTCGCCGTCATCTTCCTCATCCCGTTCTCGCCGGCCGACGCGCTCTGCTTCGTGTCGGGCATCGTGGGAATGGGGTGGGGGCCCTTCACGGCCGCCGTTCTGGTGGGCCGCCTGCCGAAAGACGTCCTGATCGCCGCGGGCGCGGCGCTCGGGTGGAGCCACTTCGGGATGTAGGTCCCCGCGACGACTCGCGGGAAACGAAGAACGGGGCGGCGCGGGCCGCCCCGTTTCTCGTTTCGAGCCGCGGTCGCGCGAGGCGCGCTACGGTCTCGGACTCTTCGGCACGAGCTTGATCGGCGCGCCGGCCGCGATGGGGGTGGTCGATCGCGCGCTGTTCAAGATGGCCGCGTCCTCCAGTCCGATCGCCTGATTCGGATACTGCGACCAGACCGTCGCGAACGTGGCCCCGCTCTTGGCCGCCTTGATCGTGAGCCGGTTCGCCTGGACGTTCAGCTTCACCGGGTCGCGGAGCGCGGCGATGCTCCGGATCGAGGCGTAGACCTGGTCGACCGCGATCTGGGTGCTCCCCTTGCCGTAGACCTCCAGGAACTGTCCGCCCCGGATCTTCACGTAGCCCGCGGCGTAGTTCTCCTGGCCGCCTTCGGTCGCCGCGGTCACCGTGCCGACCCACGCCGGATAGTCGCGGAACGCTTCCGCCCGGCCGGTCGCCGCCACCACCGCGCCGTGCGCGCGCAGGGAGTCGACGAATTGCGTCGGCGTCACCGACTCGTCCTTGATCGTCCCGAGCCGCAGTTGCATGGCGCCGGAGGAACCCTGCGCCACGACGGCCGACGGCTGGTTCTCGGTCTTCCAGCCGTCGGGGAAGATGAGCTGGAATCCCATTTCCGGATGGTAGAAGCGATTCCCCTCGAAGTAGCCCTGCCGCGGATCGTCGCCGAAGACGATCCCTTCGATCCGCTTCCGGTAGACCGCGTCGCCGACCACGAGGCCGCGAGGCGCGCCGCCCGCGGCGGCCTGGGCGAGCTGGGTCGTCCGGACTTCGCGATCGCCCGGATCGGGATGCGTCGAGAGGAAGTTGGGAAGGGTGCTCCCCGAGCGCTCGCTGATGCGCTTCAGCGTGGCGTACGTCGCGGGGATGGTGCGGGGGTCGTATCCCGCGCGCATCGCGTACTGAATGCCGAGTTCGTCGGCCTGCGTCTCGTGATCGCGGCTGTACTTGAGGAAGAGGATGCCGAGCCCCTGCTGCGCGATCCCGCTGTAGGGGCGGAAGGCGTCGACGAAGACGGCGCCGGCCAGGAGTCCGATGCCGGCGAGTTGTTGCTGCGTCATCTGCTGGGCGCTGTGGCGGGCGGTGACGTGCCCGATTTCGTGCCCGAGGATCCCGGCCAGCTGCGACTCGGAATTGACGTAGGCCATGATGCCGCGCGTGATGTAGATGTAGCCGCCCGGAATGGCGAAGGCGTTCACCACCGGGGAGTCGAGCACGCGGAAGTGCCACTTGAGATTCGGAAGGTGGGAGACGCGGGCCAGCTTCTGCCCGATCGAGTCGACGTACGACTGCGTGGCCGCGTCGCCGTAGAGCCCGTACTCGGCGATGACGGCCGGATCGGCCTCGCGACCCATCTCCGTCTCCCGTCCGGTGGAGACGAGGTTGATCTGGCGCTTGCCGGTGGCGGGATTCACGGCGCAGCCGGCGCCGGCGCCGAGCGCGACGACGGCGAGCGTTCCCAACGTGACGAGCAGAACTCCGGTCCTGCGTGAACGATTCATCCCTGAGTCTCCCTGGGGGCTGACCCCCGGCGAAGTGAGTGCAACCGGAACCGCGATATGATACACCGACAACCGGCCCGCTGCTCCGGCCGCGATGCGATCGCCGCCCCGTCCGCCCTCGAGAGGAGCCGATGCCCGCCACGTCCGTCGACCTCGATCTCTTGGCCGTGCAGACCATCAAGTTCCTGAGCGTCGACGCGGTGGAGCAGGCGCGCTCGGGGCACCCCGGCGCGCCGATGGGCGCCGCCGACGCCGCCTACGCGCTCTGGTCGCGCCATCTCCGGTTCGATCCGGACGATCCCGACTGGGTGAATCGCGATCGTTTCGTGCTCTCGGCCGGACACGCCTCGATGCTCCTCTATTCGCTCCTGCATCTCTTCGAATGCGGCCTGCCGCTCGACGAGATCCGCCGCTTCCGCCAGTGGGACTCGCGCACGCCGGGCCATCCCGAGTTCGGACACACGCCGGGCGTGGAGGCGACGACCGGTCCCTTGGGGCAGGGCTTCGCGAACGCGGTCGGCATGGGGCTCGCGCAGCGGCTCGTGCAGGCGCGCTTCCCGGCGCTCGGCGCGCACCTCGATCACCGCGTCTTCGCGCTCGTGAGCGACGGCGATCTGATGGAGGGCGTGAGCGCCGAGGCGGCCGCGCTCGCGGGGCACTGGAAGCTCGGGAATCTCGTCTTCCTCTACGACGACAATCGCATCTCGATCGAGGGACCGACCGCGCTCGCCTGGAGCGAGGACGTGGGGCGCCGCTTCGAGGCGTACGGCTGGCAGACGCTGCACGTCGACGGACACGATCGCGCGGCGGTCTCGGCCGCGATCGACGCGGCCGTCGCCGAAACGGCGCGTCCCTCCCTCATCGTGGCGCGGACCACGATCGGGAAGGGCGCGCCGAGCAAGGAGGGGACCGCGAAGACCCACGGCGAGCCGCTCGGCGCCGAGGAGACGAAGCGCGCGAAGGAGGCGGCCGGCTGGCCGCTCGAGCCGGCGTTTCACGTGCCGGCGGAGGCGCGCGCGCACTTCGCGTCGCTCGCCGCCGCGAAGCGCGCCGACGCGGCCGCGTGGCGCGAGCGGTTCGACGCAGCGAAGCACGCCGCGCCGGAGGAGGCCGCGCGGTGGGACGCGCTCTGGGCACGCGCCCTTCCGTCCGATCTCGGCGATCGCCTCGCCGCCGAGGCCGCGTCGGGGGAGAGCCTCGCCACGCGCGCCTGGTCGGGCCGGATGATTCAAGTCGCCGCCGCCGCCGTGCCGTCGCTCATCGGCGGCTCGGCCGACTTGAGTCCGTCGAACGTCACCGATATCAAAGGCGGGGGCGACGTCGCGCCGGAAGGCCTCGCGCCCGGCGCGCCGATCCACTTCGCGGGGCGCACGCTCCATTTCGGCGTACGCGAACACGCGATGGGTTCGATCCTGAACGGCCTCGCGCTCTACGGCTGCTGGATTCCCTACGGCGGCACCTTCCTCGTCTTCTCCGACTACATGCGTCCCTCGATCCGGCTCGCCGCGCTCTCCCGGCTTCGGGCGATCTACGTTTTCACCCACGACAGCATCTTCCTCGGCGAGGACGGCCCGACGCATCAGCCGATCGAGCATCTCGCCGCGCTCCGCCTGATGCCCGATCTCGAGGTCTGGCGCCCCGCGGACGGACTCGAGACGGCCGTGGCGTGGGCCGAGGCGATCCGGCGCGAGAAGGCGCCGACCGCGCTCGTCCTCACTCGCCAGAAGCTGGCGCCGATCCCGCGGGCCGCGGACTTCGATCGCCGCGCGATCGAGCGGGGCGGCTACGTGGCCGCCGCGGTCGAGGGGCGTTCCGCCCACGTGACGCTCGTCGCCTCCGGATCGGAGACGCCGCTCGCGCTCGACGCGGCCGCGTTGCTTCGGGAACGGGGCGTCCTCGCGCGCGTCGTCTCGATGCCCTGCGTGGAGCGCTTCGAACTCCAACCGCAGGCCTACCGCGACGAGGTGCTCCCGCCGGGCGCGCCGATCGCGGTGATCGAGGCCGCGAAGACCGATCTCTGGGCGGCGGTCGTGGGGCTCGACGCGCTCCGGCTCGGCATCAGCCGGTTCGGCGCCTCGGCGCCGGCCGAGGTGCTCGCCGAGAAGTTCGCGTTCACGCCCGCGGCGGTGGCCGATCGGGTCGCGGGGTGGCTCCGGCGCGGATGAGACTCGCACGCGCCTCCGTCTTCCTGATCGCCCTCGCGCTCCTCGTCCCGTACGCCGGCTATCTCACCGACGACAGCTTCATCCACTTCCAGTTCGCGAAGCACCTCCTGCGCGGCGAGGGGTTCGCCTTCAACGCGGGCGACCCGACCTACGGCGCCACGAGCCCGCTCTGGGTGCTCCTCCTCGCGGCGACCGGCGCCGCCGTGCCGGGCGCGGCCGCGACGCCCGACGCCCCGAACGTCATGCCCGCGCTCGCGTGGATCGCGAAGGCGTGGGGCGCGCTCTTCACGCTGCTCGCGGTGGCGGGAATGGCGCGGCTCGCGCGGCGTCTCGGATGGGACGAGCGGGCGGGCCTCGCGCTCGCGGCGCTCACCGCGTTTCATGCGTGGTCGGCGCGCTGGGCGGTCTCCGGCATGGAGACGCCGCTCGCCTTCTTCCTCCTGGTGCTCGCGCTCGACGCGCTGGCCGGCGCGCTCGTGGAGGGCCGCGGCGCGTGGCGGGCGGGCGCCGCGGTCGCGCTGGCCGCGCTCGCGCGGCCGGAGGCGCTCCTCTTCGGCGTCCTGGGCGTCGCGGCACTCGCCTTCGCGCCTCGCCCGGACGGCGGCCCGCGCGCGCGCCGCGTGGCCGCCTACGGCGCGGGCTTCGCGGTTCTCTACGGCGCCTGGCTCGTGGCGGCGTGGACGCTCTTTCACCGTCTTCTTCCGAACACCAGCGGGGCGAAGGCGGGCGCGTGGTTCGACATCGAGCGGGGGATCGGCACGTTGCGCGACGCGATCCGGATCGTTCTCGCCGCCGAACTCCTGCCCGTCGCGCTGGCCGTGACCGCGCTGGCGCTCGGCGCGGGCGCCGCCCTCGGACGTTCCGCGCCCGGCCGCCGCGCCTTCTGGCTGGTCGCGGCGCTCTGGCCGGCGGCGCTCGTCCTCAGCTTCGCGCTGACGGGCGTGCAGGTCGTCTCGCGCTACCTGATCGTGGCGAGCCCCTGCGTTCTCCTGCTCGGCGTCGCGGCGCTCCGGCATCTGATCGCCGCCCGCGTCGTGCCCGCGCGGGCCGTGGGGGCGGCCTGGCTCCTCCTGATCGGGCTGCACGCGGCGGAGTCGCTCTACATCACCTTTCGCGTGAGCGCCCCGGCGGCGCGCGAGCATACGCGGGGACTCCTCGAGTCGCTCGGCGGCATCGGCGTCTGGGCGCGCGAGAACACGCCGCGCGGAACGCTCGTCGCCGCGGCCGACATCGGAGCGTTCGGATACTACAGCGACCGCCCCGTCCTCGATCTCTACGGGCTCGTCACGCCGGCGATGGGCCCGCTCTCCGTGCGCGAGGGTTACGACCGGATCGTCTTCGACCTTCGCTACGAGGGCGTGGGCCGGCCCGCCTACCTGGTCGACCGCGCCCGGACCGAGGCGCGCCTCACCGCCGCGCGCGAGCCCGACAATCCCTACCGCTTCCTCTTCGCGCGGCGCGTGGCGAACCTCGGCATTACGCGGCCGGGGGAGTGGGTCTACTCGGTCTACGCCATCGACTGGGCGTCGTGGGATCGGCTCCATCCGAAGTTCGCGGAGCGTTGAGCGGCGGGCGTTCGAGGAGTAGAATGAACGCTGGCCGCCGGCCCGGACGGGCCACCCCGAGAACACGCTAACCAGAATAGGTGCAACCGATTCCGTGAAACGCCTCTCCTGTTTTCGAGGATCGGTTCGCCTCACGACACTCGCCGCCGCCGCGGCGATCGGGTTCTTGGCCTCGCCGATCGCGGCGAATCTCGCCTCGGCGCGCGTCTCGCCCTCTCCCTCCCGAACGCTTCCGCGGTCGAACGAAGCCGCACCCTTCGCGCCCACGCTCACGCCTTCGCTCGCCGGTTCGGCGGTCGAGGGGGTCATCGTCACCGCCGACTCGCTCGCGGCCACCTTTCAACCGCTCGCCGACTTTCACACGCGCACCGGCCATCCGACCGTCGTCCGCACGCTCGGGACGATCCGGGCCGAGGACCCCCGTTCGAACGACCTCGCGCAGGCGATCCGGTCGTTTCTGACGCGCGCGCGAACCCTCTGGGGCACCGAGTGGGTCCTCCTCGCGGGGGACCACGAGTCGATTCCGCTCCGCCTCGTCCAGGTGACCTACTTCGAGACCGAGGAGATCGCGACCGACGTCTATTACTCGGACCTCGATGGGACGTGGGACGGGAACGGGAACGGCATCTACGGCGAGGTCGCCGACGCCCTCGACATGGAGCCCGATCTCGACGTGGGCCGCGTCTCGTTCTCGAACCGGACCGACGCCGAGGCTCAGGTGGCGAAGCTTCTCCGATACCGACGTGTCCCCCCGCTCGAGGCGGCGTCGAAGCAGGTCTTCCTGGCGGAGGTGCTCTTCCCACGCGATTGGACGCCGGGCCAGCTCGTTCAGGTCGACAGCGCGATCGAAGGCGAATCTCTGCGGGTGCATGCCCCTGCCTGCGTCGCGATCGACCGGCTCTACGAAAACGTCACCCGGTACCCGGGGAGCCAGCTGCTGACAAAGGCGTCCGCGATCCAGGCGTTGTCGAAGCCGCACGGCCTCGTGCAGCACCTCGGACATGGTTCGCGCTCGCAGATCTCCGTGGGGAGCGAGTTGATCACCCTCGGCGATGTCTCGGCCCCCACGTTCGGCGACTCGACGTTCTTCTGGGTCGCCTCCAATTGCGCCTCGGCCGCCGTCGACTTCGACTGCTTCGCGGAGGCCGTGCTTCGGAAGCCGGGGGGCGCGATCGGCTACGTCGGCGCCACACGGGACGAGTGGCCGGGCGTGAGCGAGACCCTCGCGGAGGTCTTCACGGATCTCACGATCCCGAAACAGGGCGCTCCCACCACGATCGGACGCGCCGTCACGGAGGCTCGTCGAGCCCTGTTTCCGGCGGCCACGGGGGAGTCGCCGGAACGGTGGGGCTACTTCGAGACGATTCTCCTCGGCGATCCGGCGCTTCACCTCTGGAATTGCGCCCCGCGGACGCTCGCCGTGGCCGCGCCCGCCTCGGTGCCGCTCGGCGCCGCGGGATTCACCGCGACGGTGACCTCCGGCGGCGCGCCCGTCGAATCGGCGCTGGTGGTGGCGATGAAGGATGGCGAGGACTATCGCGCCGTATGGACCGACGCCGCCGGGCAGGCGTGGGTTCCGTTCCGCCCGGCCTCGGCGGGCTCCTTCTTCCTCACAGTGTCGGCGCCGAACGCGATCGCCTTCGAGAGCACGCGGTCGGTCACGGCCGCGGCCGCCGCGCACTTCCGCTTCGTATCGCTCGTGGACAGCGACGCGGTGCACGGCGACGGCGACGGCCGCGCCGACGCGGGCGAGCGGTTCGGCTTCACGGGATCGATCCAGAATTCCGGCACGGGCGCCTCCGGAAACCCGGTCACGATCGAGGCGCAGGCGCTGAGCGGCGGCCTCGTCGTCGAGCAGGCGACCGCGACGCTCGCATCGATCGCGGCCGGCGGCAGCGCCGCCTTCCCCTCGACGATCCGGCTCCTGGCCGCCGCCTCGCCGAACGCGGCGCGGGCGGAGCAGGTGCGTTTGATCGCGCGCGACGCGACGCGCGCCGACACGATCGTCGTCGGGGTGGACGTCTCCGCCGCGTCGCTCCTGCTCGCCACCGCCGCGTTCGCGGACAACGCGCCTGGTGACGGCGACGGCATCCCCGAAGCGGGGGAGACCGCCGCCTGGACCTGGACGCTCGCGAACGCGGGGAGCGGCGCCGCGCGCGGCGTCACGCTTCGCGCGCGCACGCCCGCGGCGGGCGTCACCCTCCTCGACTCGGTCGCGACCGCGGGCGATATCCCGCCGGGCGGTCAGGCCGCGGCGTCGGCGGCCATTCGCATCTCGCTGGCGGGCGCGGTCGCGGGACGCCTCTTCGACCTCCACCTGCTCGACGCGCGGGGCCACGCCACCATCGTCGCCGTTTCGCGCGCCGCGCTTCCGGGCGCGCCCGCGGGCCTGCACGTGAACGCCTCCTCTTCCAATCGCGTCGCGCTCGGATGGAACGCGGTGGCGGCGCCGCGACTGCTCGGGTATCACGTCTACCGGGCGTTCGACGACGGATCGCCGCTGGCGCGCGTCACGCCGGCGCCCGTGCGCGCCATCCCGGAATTCGAGGACGCCGGGCTCGCCCTGCTCACGCGCTACCGCTACGCCGCGACCGCCGTCGACTCGAGCGGGAACGAGGGCTCGCTCTCGCCGCCGATCGTCGCGAGCACGACGCCGCCCACGGCCGTCGGGTGGCCGGCCGAGTTCGGCCAGCCGACCTCCTCGAACGTCTGCCTCGGCGATCTCGACGGCGACGGCCACCCCGAACTCGTCGTCGGCGCCGACTATCTCTACGCCTTCCACGCCGACGGCACCGAAGTGCGGGACGGCGACGCGAACCCGGCGACGGTGGGGATCTTCTCGACGCTCCTTCACAACATCGCGTCCTCGCCGGCCATCGCCGACGTCGACCTCGACGGCACGCCGGAGATCATCGCCGCCTCGTGGAACGATTCGCTGGTCGCCGTCTTCCGTCCCGACGGCACGCTCCTGCCGGGGTGGCCGAAGCGCGGCGCCGCGCCCTTCTGGTCCTCGCCGGCGATCG
>DASTSZ010000358.1:0-19155 GCA_035760425.1 Candidatus Eiseniibacteriota bacterium
TCGGGCGGCCGTTTGACCCGAACAGTCAGCCTCCTGAAGTAGCCGGCGCCCCCGCGAAACCTTCGAGCCGAAGCCTCCGTAGAGGGACTGTCTCCCCCCTACCCTCAAACGGAGGCTCATGATGCAGTCCCGATCCGGCACGTTCCCAAGGCCTCCCCGGGCCTACGCCGCACCTTTCGTCGCGCTCTTCGCCCTCGCCTCGTTCCTCCCTCTCCCTTCGATCGCATCCGCCGACGGCCTCGCGCCCGGCCGGCACGTCCTTCGCGGGAAGTCGGTCGCGGTCTGCAACGTCATCGGCGACGCCAAGATCGTCCAGGGCGAGGGCGCCGACGTCGTCGTCGAGGTCACGCCCCGCGGGGCGGACGGCGGACGACTCCGCGTGGTGATCGACGAGTGCAAAGGCCAAAAGCAGCTCCGTGTCGTCTACCCCTCCGACCGCGTCGTCGACCCGACGATGGGACCGCACGAAGTCCGGCAGTCGACCCTCGACGGTTGCTGCGCCACGCAGCGGATCCACTTCACCCGGCCGGGGGAGGGCCTCGATGCGAGGGCCGACCTCACGATCCACGTGCCGCGCGATCAGAAGTTCGCGCTGACGCAGGGAACCGGGCCGATCGACGTCACGGACGTTCGGGGCGCGATCGCCATCGACACCGGCGGCGGCGACGTGAGCGTCACGAACCTCATCGGTTCGCTCAGCATCGACGCGGGTTCCGGGGAGATCTCGGTTCGGAAGTCGAAGGGCTGGTTGGCCGTCGACGCCGGGAGCGGCGGCGCGCGAATCGATGAGTTCGACGGAACGATCGCGATCGACGCGGGTTCGGGAGGCGTGAATCTGTCGAATGTGCGCGCCGACAAAGTGGCGATCGATGGCGGATCGGGCGGCATCTCGGGCGACGACATCGTGGCCGCCGACTTCGTCATCGACAGCGGCTCGGGCAACATCGAGCTCACGAAGTTGAACTCGCCGCGGATGGTCTTCGACAGCGGGAGCGGCGGCATCTCGGCTGGCCTCTCGCGCTCCCCGGAATCGCTCCGCATCGAGTCGGGTTCGGGCGGCGTTCGGCTGACGACCCCGCGCGATCTCGACGTCACGTTCGACATCACCTGCAACAAGCGCCGGCTCGACATCGGCGTGCCGGTCGTCGCGAGCCGCGTGAGCAACGAGCACTTCGAAGGCCTCGCCGGATCGGGTCGCGGTCTCATTCAGATCGAGAGCGGGTCGGGCCGGGTGTCGGTGCAGCCGCAGGAGGACTGAGGCCGCCGTAGCCCCACATCGTTCAACGCAATCTCGCTGCCCCCTCCCAGGCGGCGCGGCCCTCCCGAGGCCGCGCCGCCTTCGTGCTTCTCCCCATCCCCCCGCTGAGCGGCACGTGGTTTGCATTATTACTTCCAGGTCGTGGGTAACCCCGCCTGACGCTTTGACATGCGACTCGGTAGCCCAAGCAATGGATTCCGCTTAGAGGGGGTGCTCGATTGAGCCACGCCGCCGCTCCGGCCGCGCCGACGTACCGTGCCCGGCAAAATCCGTCACCTCGTACGATTTCTCCCGACGCGATCGCGATCGCCTGCGCGCTCCTCCTGCCGGCCGCGGTGACCGCGTGGGGCGCGTCGTACTACTTCGCCTCTGCCGGCGATCGGGTCCGCCACCCGCTCCACGCGCTTCTCAAGCCGTCGGGCGATCTCGGCCAGGGATTCGGCTGGCTGGGGCTCGGGCTCTTCCTCTTCATGTGGCTCTACCCCATCCGCAAGAAGCTCGGCGCCGCGTTCGCGCTGGGATCGGTCGCGACCTGGATGCGCATCCACACCGTCGTCGGCCTGTCGCTTCCGCTTCTCCTCGCGGTCCATGCGGGCTGGCGGTTCCGCGGCGTGATCGGCCTCGGCTACGTCGCGATGCTCGTCGTGTCGGCCAGCGGCATCATCGGCCGCTACCTCTACGGGCGGATTCCCCGCTCGCGCGCGGGACTCGAACTCTCGAGAGACGACATCGCCGGGCGCCGGCGGGCGCTCGTCACCGAGATCTCGGCGATGCTCCGGCTCGATCCCCGCGAGGTCGAAGGGGCGCTGGCGCCGCTCGAGGAGTCCCCGTCGGTTTCGGGCGTGGCCGGGACGTTTCGCCGGCTGATGCTCGACGACTGGCGCCGTGGGAGGTTGGTCGGCGAACTCCGCCGGCGCTGGAAGCGCCTCGCGGCGGACGATCGATCGGCCGACGCCCGCGCCGTGGCGCGCGCCGTCGCGCTGGCGAAGGAGGAGATTCGCCTCGGCCAGCAGCTGCGCGTCCTCGAGGCGACGCAGCGAGTCTTCCGCTACTGGCACGTCGCGCATCGGCCCGTCTCCGTCACCGCGCTCCTCGCGGTCTTGATCCACGTCGGGGTCGCCATCGCGATGGGACAGACCTGGATTCGGTGATCTCGATGGAAACCTGGATCACCCTCCTCGGTTTCGCGCTCGTCACCGCGGTGAGCGTCGCGTGGCATCTCCGGCCGTCGCGTCGCGGGGCCGCGACGCGCGGCGCGACGGGCGGCGTTCGCTGCGGCGGCTGCGGCGCCGCCTGCCCCGTCGGCGCCGAGCGCTGCCCTTCGTGCGGCGTCCCCGTGCAGGTCTACGAGATCGTCGGCGCGCCGGTCGCGTCGAACGGCGAAGCCGTCGCGGGCGCCGCGCACGCGGTCGTTCGAACCGACAGCTGCGTCGGCTGCGGCGCCTGCGTCGGCGTCTGCCCCGAGCCGGGCGCCATCCGGCTCGAAGGCAAGCTCGCCGTCGTGAATCGCGACCTCTGCCGCGGGCACGGCGAGTGCGTTCGCGCCTGCCCGGTCGGCGGCATCTTCCTCAGCACCGGCGCGGCCGTGCAGCGGGTGGAGGTTCCGGCGGTCGGCGCGCATTTCGAATCGGGCATGCGCGGGCTCTTCATCGTCGGCGAACTCGGCGGGCGCGGCTTGATCAAGAACGCGGTGAACGAGGGGCGCGTGGCCATGGAAGAAGTCGCGCGACGGATCGCCGCGACCGGGCCCGAGGCGCGGCGCGAGGTCTACGACGTGATCGTCGTCGGCTCGGGGCCGGCCGGGCTCAGCGCCGGACTCGAGGCGCATCGCGCGGGGCTTCGCTACCTGATCCTCGAGCGAGGCGATCTCTCCGACACGATCCGCCGCTATCCCCGCCACAAGATCCTCATGGCCGAGCCGGTGAAGGTGCCGATGTACGGCGAACTCTGGGTGGCCGACGCGTCGAAGGAGTCGCTCCTACAAGTCTGGCAGACGATCATCGAACGGACCGGCCTTCGCGTCACGACGGGACACGAAGTCACCGACGTGTCGCGAAGCGGCGATCTCTATCACGTCCGGACCGGAAAGGGCGTCTGCGCCGCCCGGAATGTCGTGCTCGCGCTCGGCCGGCGCGGGACGCCGCGGCGTCTCGGCGTGCCGGGCGAATCGCTCCCGCACGTCTTCTACGACATCGTGGAGATGGAGGCGTTCCGCGGTTCGCGCGTGCTCGTGGTCGGCGGCGGGGACAGCGCGATCGAATCGGCCGTCGGACTGGCCCATCAACCGGGCACGAAGGTGACGCTCTCCTACCGCGGCGAGGCCTTCGCGCGAATCAAGGAGCGGAACCGAGAGAAGATCGACGCCCTCCGCGCCGCCGGACGGGTCGAGGTCCTGCTGCAGAGCCAGGTGCGGGAGATCCGGCCGGACGAGGCGACGCTCGTCGTCGGCGGCGCGGCGAGGGCGCTCCCCGTGGACTACGTCGTCGTCCGCATCGGCGGCGAGGCGCCATACGAGCTGCTACGGCGGGCGGGCGTCTCGATCGTCACGAAGGAGCTGGCCGCGCCGGGATCGACGGAGCGCGCGGTTGCGTGAGTTCGGGTGGTCCCGCTTGGCGGCCGCGATCGCGATCGCGCTCTCGCTCCTGACCGGGCGCGACGCCCAGGCGCAGGTCTCGCCGGGTCCGCTCGCCGCGCCGCACGCGGATCTCGACACGCTGACGAAGTGCTTCGCCTGCCACTCGAGGAATGAAACGATGGCTCAGCGCTGCATCGCCTGCCACACGGAGATCGCCTGGTCGCGAACGCAGCGGCGCGGACTCCATGCGCGCGGGGACTACGCCGAATGCCAGCACTGCCATCCCGACCACGCGGGGCGCGAGTTCTCGATGGTGAAGTGGGACGAGGGCTCGGCCGAACGGTTCCGCCATGAACGGACGGGGTACCGGTTGGACGGCGCGCACGCGACGGTTCGCTGCGCCCAGTGTCACGCCGCGGCGAATCAGAAATCCCCCGTCGCGCCGAAGATCCGGATGAAGGATCGGAATCGATCGTTCCTCGGCCTCGAGCGCGCCTGCGCCTCCTGTCACGCCGATCCGCACGCCGGACGATTCGGCGCGACGTGCGAGACGTGCCATCGCACCTCGGCGTGGAAGGATCTGAACGCCTCGACCTTCGATCACAACCGGACCCGCTATCCGCTCCAGGGCCGCCACGCGCTGGTCGCCTGCGCCGACTGTCACGACGCGGCGAAGGCCTTCGGCCCGAAGCCTCGATTCGACCGGTGCGACGCCTGCCACCGCGACGTCCACGCCGGCAAGGCGACGCTCGCCGGGCGTCCCGCCGACTGCGCCACCTGCCACGACGTCTCGACCTTCGTCACGAGCACCTACACGCCGGCGATGCACGCGAAGAGCGCGTATCCGCTGGAGGGCCGCCATCGCGACGTCGCCTGCGCGAGCTGCCACGCGAGGCGTCCCGCGGGAGTGCCCGCCGCGTCGCTCGGGGCGGCCGGGGTCCAGCTGCGGCCGAAACACGAGGCGTGCGCCGACTGCCACGGCAATCCGCACGGCCGTCAGTTGGCCGGGGACGCGAAGGCGCTGAGTTGCGTCGGGTGCCACGATTTGACGGCGTTCAAGCCGGCGCGATTCGGAGTCGCCGAGCACGCGAAGACCCCCTTCCCTCTCGGGGGCGCGCACGCGCGCGCGGCCTGCCGCGCCTGCCACGACGCCGGCCGGCCGGGACTCGCGGCGCTGCCGAACATCGAGAGCCTCGGCGCCGCCACGTTCGCCATGAAGCTCCCCGAACGAGCTTGCGCCGACTGCCACGCCGACCCGCACCGCGGCCGCTTCAAGGCTCCCGCGTCATGCGCCGATTGCCACGGCGTCGACTCGTTCCGGCCGGCGCGGCTCGGCGTGAGCGAACACGCGCGCTACCGATTCCCGCTCGAGGGGGCGCACCGCGCGGTCCCCTGCGTCGACTGTCATCGGGATCTCGCGCGCCGGGCGCCGAGGACCGAGCGCGCCACGCTCCTTCGTCCGGCGAAGGGACTCGAGCCGCTCACATTCGCCGTGGCGCGCCAGGAGTGCGTCGCCTGCCACGCGGGGCCGCATGGCGACCAGTTCACGAAGCCGGCCGCCCGCGCGCTCGCGTGCGAGAAGTGCCACGGCGTCGACGTCTTCAAGCCGGCGACCCGCTTCGACCATGGCCGCGACACCGCCTTCGCCCTCGAAGGGGCGCACCGCGGCGTCGCCTGCGCCCGTTGTCACGCGACCGTGAAGTCCCCCGGCGGCGATCCCGTCGTGCGATACCGGGGCGTCTCGGCCGCGTGCGAATCGTGTCACCCCGTTTCGGGAGGTAAGCGATGATCCCGCACCGACACCATCCGACCGTCACGCCCGCCGTTCGCATTTCGGCGGCGCTCTGGTGGATCGCCGTCGCGGCGGCGACGTTCGCGGCGCCGAGCGCCGCCCGCGCCACGTCGCCGATCGCGAGCCCCCACGGGTCGCTCCGGGAGGAGTGCTCGCTCTGCCACGGCTCCAAGGGATGGAAGCCGGCGGAGATCTCGAAGAAGTTCAATCACGCCTCGTACGGATTCAGGCTGGAGGGCGCGCACCGGAGCGCGTCCTGCCTCTCCTGCCACCAGTCGCTCGACTTCGCGCAGGCGGATACGCGTTGCGCCTCGTGCCATCTCGATCCTCATCGAGGGGAGCTCGGCGCGACCTGCGAGCGCTGTCACACGCCGCGCTCGTTCCTCGACCGAACGGCCATGACGCGCATGCACCAGGAGACGCGCTTCCCGCTGATCGGCGCGCACGTCGCCGCCGACTGCCAGCGCTGCCATCAGCCGCAGGCGCAGGGACGGCTCCAGTTCGTATCGCTCCCGGCGTCCTGCCAGGCCTGCCACCTCAGCGACTACACGTCCGCCAAGAGTCCCGACCACGCCACGAGCGGATTCTCGCTCGAGTGCGAATCCTGCCACCGGCAGATTTCGTGGCAGGGCGCGGCGTTCGACCACGCGGCGAGCGGCTTCCCGCTCACAGGCGAACATCGCGGTGTGCCCTGCTCGTCGTGCCACATCGGGGGCGTTTACGCAGGCACCGATCCGGCCTGCGTGTCGTGCCACCGGGACGATTACGACGCGACGACCAACCCGAATCACACGCAGATGGGATTCCCGCTCGCCTGCGCGACCTGTCACGGAACGACCGACTGGCACGGGAGCTTCACCCAGCACGACGCGCTCTACTTCCCGATCTACAGCGGCGCGCACGCCGGACGATGGAGCGCATGTTCCGACTGCCACACGCAGCCGTCGAACTTCGCGATCTTCGACTGCCTCGGATGCCACCCGCACAGCGACAAGACCGCGACCGACGGTCATCACGCGGCAGTGACGGGCTATCAATACCTGAGCAGCGCCTGCTTCAGCTGCCATCCGCAGGGGAGGCACTGATGCGCCCCGTCGAACCGCGCTGGTTTGTCGCGGTGCTCGTGGGGATCGGATTGTCGGCGGCCGCGCTGGGCGCCGCCGAGACGCCGGCCCCGGGGCGGCCCGCGCTGACGAAGATCACGTACGTATCGGGCGCGTCGATCTACCTCGAGGCGGGGCGCGACCAGGGAGTGGCGAGCGGAGATTCCGCCGAGGCGAGGCGCGACGGCCGCCGCGTGGCGGGGCTCATCGTGCGGGAAGTGACGAGCCGCCGCGCCCTCTGCGATACCTTCGCCGTCGTCTCGATGCCGCAGATCGGGGACGAGGTGCGCTACCTGGCGCGGGCGCTTCCGGCCGCCGCGGCCGACTCGAGCATCACGGACACAGGCGCCTCGCCGGCGCGGCCGATCACCTCCCGCTCGTCGCGGCGCACATGGCGCGGGAGGATCGGCGCGGGCTTCCTCAACGTCGACCCCGAGAATGGGAGCGCCATCCGCCAGCCGACGCTCGATTTTCGGATCGACCGCTGGGGCGAGGCGATCGACATCCACGGTGACGCCCGCGGCCGAAGCACCGGCGTGGCGGGCGCGACCGATCGCGAGGCGCGCGTCTACCGGTTGGCGGCGACGCTACACGACGACCTCTCGAGCCGGCGGCTCACCTTCGGCCGCCAAGTCCTCTCCGCGGCGCCCGGCGCCGCCTTCTTCGACGGCGTGGTGGCGGAAGTCGATCACGGCGACTGGACGTTCGGCGCGTTCGGCGGCGGCGCTCCCGAACCGAACGACTTCGCGCCCTCCTTCTCGCAGGTGCAGGCGGGCGGCTTCGCGCGCGTCCGTCGCACGCGGGAGCGGCGCTCATGGAGCGCGACGCTCGGATTCCTCGACGCGCGCTACAAGGGCGTGATCGACCGCGACGCGCTCTTCCTCGATCTGTCGCACACGGCGCCGGGGCGATCGCTCTTCGCGGCCGAGGAGATCGATCTCAACCCGGGCTGGAAGCGCGACCTCGGCGATCCCGCCGTCAGCGCGACTTCGACGTTCGTCTTCGGGCGACAGTCGATCGGCCGGACGCTCGCCCTCGACGCGGGATTCGACAACCGGCGCAGCGTGCGGCTCGCCCGCGATCGGGAGTCGTCCGAAACCGCGTTCGACGATCGCTACCGGCGGGGCGGATCGACCGGCCTCACGTGGGAACCGCGTCTCTGGCTCCGCGTCGCCGGATCCGGGCGTTGGAGCGCCGGACTTCCCCACGCCTCGCGATCGTTCACCGGCATGCTCTACGTGCGCCGGCCGAAGGCGCTCGATCTCTCGCTTCGGCTCCGGGCCACGAAGATCGAAGGCGAATCGGACGGCTGGCTCCGCGTGGCCGAAGGGGAGTGGACGTGGGGACCGAGCGGACGGGTCGTGATCCGCGGCGGTTGGGAGCACTGGAACGACCCCAACGGCATCACGGAAACCGCCGACCGCTGGCAGGGGGTCGAGCTGGAACGATCGCTCGGGGCAAGGATCTACGGCTTCGCGTCGGGTGAACGGCGGGACGGCGACGCCGGCCGCGTGATTCAGAGCCAGTTGGGGCTCGGTTACTTCTTCTAGAAGGGCGCCACCCCGCGCGGTAGGCTGGATGGGTCGTTTCATCGCTACGAGGCCCATCTGCCGATTCGGGGGGAATCGCCGGTGCCCTTTCCCCGCGGGACGTTTGCCGCGACGATCCATCCGAGGTCGATACTCGCCGCCCTTCTCTTCGCGGCGGCGGCGGCCGCGACTCCGGCTTCTGCGCTCGATCTCCCGGCGGTCGAACGATACCTGGTGCGGGGTCGCATCGATACGGCGGCGGCGCGCGCGCGCGGCCTCATCGCCGGTGCGAGCGCCGGCGGTTGGACGACGATTCGAATTTCGCCGGGCCGCGCCGACGCGCTGCGGTCGCTTCCCGGCGTCACGGCGATCGCGCGCGCCCCGAGTTGCCGGCTTCTCCTCGACGCGGTCGCCGCCGACACGCGGCTCGCCCTCGTCCGCTCGGTCGGTCCGAACGGAGTGAATGGGCCGTCGGGCACGGGCGTGCTCATCGGCGTGATCGACACCGGAATCGACCTCGGGCACGCCGATTTTCGCCGAGCCGACGGCGGCACCCGCGTCCTCGCACTCTGGGACCAAACCACCGCCTCCGGATCGCCCCCGCCGGGCTACGCGTACGGCTCGGAGTGGACCGCCTCGCAGATCGATGCGGGGATGGCGCTCTCCACCGACGAGGAGGGTCATGGAACCCACGTCGCGGGCATCGCGGCCGGCAACGGACGCGGGGGCGCGGCGGGCCTCGACGCCGGACGATACGTGGGCATCGCGCCGGAGGCCGCGCTCTGCATCGTGAAGGCCGACTTCACCGGGCCCGGAGGCGCATCGGCGGCCGACATTCTCGACGCGGTCGACTACATCTTCGCGAAGGCGGCGTCGCTCTCGATGCCGGCGGTCGTGAACCTCAGTTTCGGCTCTCATGAAGGACCCCACGACGGCACGCTCCCCTTCGACGAGATGCTCGAGGCGATGGCCGGGCCGGGCCGGATCCTCGTCGGCGCCGCCGGCAACGAGGGCGCCGACCGCGTGCACGGGCGAGTCGACCCGCCGGCCGGCGGGACGAGCGAGTTGACCTTCCGGATTCCGATGTACGCGCCGAAGCCCGGCGCCGCGAACGACGTCGTGCGGCTCTCCGCGTGGTACGACCGCGGGGATTCGATGGCGGTCACGCTCGTGACGCCCGGCGGAACGACGCTCGGCCCCTTCGGACCGGGGTCGGCGAGCGGCGTCCTCCACGCCACATCGGAAGGTCGCATCTCGGTTTGCCTGGGCGATTGCACGGCGTCGGGTCTCGCGCCCGCCGAGATCTCGGTCACCATCGATGACGGCGCCGAGAGCGAACCCCCCGGCTCGGGCCTCTGGAAGTTTCGGCTGACGCGCGGCGCGGCGGGCGGCTCGGGCCGGGTCGACGCCTACGTGGCCGATCAGTATCTCGGCGCGAGCGCGCCGTCGGTCGTTTGGATCCTGGGAGCCGTGTCCTACGGCACCGTCCGCTCGCCGGCGTCGTCCGACTCCGTGATCGCGGTCGGAGCCCACGTCGCGAAGCCCTGCTGGACGAGCATCGACGGCGAAACGAACTGCGCGGGGTCGCCTTCGTCGACGGGCCAGCTCGCCTTCTTCTCCAGCCGCGGACCGAGGCGGGACGGCGCCCGGAAGCCCGAAATCTGCGCGCCCGGCCTCGTCGTCGCCTCGAGCCGTTCGGCGGCCGCGACGTTCGACGCGTGGGAAACGGTTCCCGGGGGGGCGCACGCGATCCTGCTCGGCACGAGCATGTCCGCGCCGTCCGTGACGGGCGCCGTCGCGCTGCTCTTGGCGAGAGCCGGGTGGGCCGCGGCCGGGCCGACCGCGGTGCGGGCGCAGTTGACGGCGAATGCCCGAACCGACGGATTCACGGGCGCGACGCCGAACGACTCGTGGGGCTACGGGAAGCTCGACATCCTCTCGCTGCTCTCCATGTCGCCGACCGCGGTCGAAACGGCCGACGACGTACCGCGCGCACGTTTCGCTCTCTCGAACGCGGCCCCGAACCCCTTCAACCCGAGCACGTCGACCACGCTCGATCTCCCGAGCGAGGGACGCGTGTCGGTGCGCGTGCACGATGTGAGCGGGCGGCGAGTGCGCGGACTGGCGGAGGGATCGCGGCCCGCCGGGCGCCATCGCGTGACCTGGGATGGGCGCGACGACCGGGGGTTATCGGTCGCGAGCGGTGTCTACTACCTGGTGGTTTCGGTCGACGGCCTCGCCGTCACGCGGAAGGTCACGTTGCTGAAGTAGCGCGGCGCGCGGCGGCGCCCCGCGGCATCAGACCCCGAAGACCTCGGGATCCCACGCCAGGCCGAGTTCCGAGGGCGGCGCCATGTAGCCCACGAGCGCGGAAGCCGCCACCACGGCGGGGCTCGCCAAATAGCCTTCGCCGCCGACGCCCATCCGGTTCTGCCAATTTCGATTGAACGACGTGATCGCCCGTTCGCCCGGGTCGAGCGAGTCGGGACCCTGGCCGAAGCAGGGGCCGCACCACGAGCGGCGGATCTCCCCACCCACCGAGCGGAAGACGTCGGCGATCGACTCGCCCGCGAGGCGGGAGTCGGGTCGTTCGATCTGCTCCTTCACCGTGCCGCTCCCCGGGAAGATGACGAACTCGGTCCCCTTCGCCACGCGGGAGGCTCCCTTCGCGCGCGCCGCGCGGATGACGAGCGCCGCCGCGAGAAGGTCGCCGTAGCCGCCGTTCGTGCACGAGCCGATCATCGCCTTGTTGAAGGTGATCCGCTCCTTCGCCACGTCCTCCGCCGGGAACGCGTTCCCGGGGCTGAAAGGCTTCGCGATCATCGGCGCGACCTCGGCGAGATCGAATCCTTCGTCCTTCTCGTAGACGGCGTCGGCGCCCGGCGCGAAGGGCGGATAGGGCATGGCGATCCCCCGCTCCCGGAACCAGGCCTCCGTGATCTCGTCGCGCGCGAAGATGCCGTTCAGCGCTTCGGCTTCGGCCATCATGTTCGCGATGGTGTTCCGGAGCGGAAGCGCCAACTGGCGGTCGCGATCGACGAACTCGACGCTCATGCCCTCCGACTGCTTCGCGCCCCAGCGCGCGAGGAGCCGGAGCACGATGTCCTTCCCGCCCACCCAGGGCTGGAGTTTTCCGGTGAACGTGACGCGCCGCTGCTTCGCGAGCGTGAAGTAGATGTAGCCGGTGGCCCAGCCGAAGCCGAGCGTCGTGCTGCCGATGCCGATGCCGACCGCGCCGTACGCTCCGTACGCGCGCGAGTGGGAGTCGGCGCCGGGATAGAACCCGCCGGGCACGATCAGGCCCTGCTCCGGGAAATAGAAGTGGAAGATGCCGGAGCCGGGCGCGGCGTAGTGCGGCTGGCCGATGCCGTGATGCTTGGCGAATTCCTCCGAGATCGCGGTCTGCTTGTCGTCGGCGGCGCGGCCGGTGAAGACGAAGTGGTCGTTCGCGATCGCCGCGCGAAGCGGCTTCGCGTCCGCCGGCGCGATCTGGCGGAACGTGTGAATGGCGAAGGGCGCCGTGCCGTCGGAGGCAGGCAAGAGATCGGCGTAGACCTGGAGCGTGGCGCCCGGCTTCACCTCGGCGCGCTTGTCGACGCGGTGCGCCCAGATGATCTGCTCGGTCGACGTCATGCGGCGCGCCGTCTCGGGATCGGGGAAGACGACCTCCGGCTTCCGCGATCGGGCGGCGGCCACTTCACGGCGTCCCATGGCGAAGATCCCTCCGCCGCGACGAATCTCCTCTTCCTTCACGGTCAGCGCGACCGGGGTGTACGCCTTCCCCTGCGTCGCGTTTCGGAGCGCGCGCGTCTCGACGTCGAATTCGAGGGTGTCGCCGTCGTTCGCGTCGGCCACCGCCTCGGGGCTCTGCACCACGTGGAGGCCCAGGTTGAGCGCGTTTCGCCGGAAGATGTCGCCCATGTTGTTCGCGCAGACGACGACCATCTCGAGTCCGGCTTCCTCCGCGATCCCCTTCAGTCCCGCGGGCGACATCTCGCGCGAGGAGCCGATGGCGAAGCGATCGCCGGCGATGAGGAAGGTCTCCCCTCCGTGGACGCGCGCGCGGAAGTCGGCCATGACGTGGCGGAACGCGCCCGACTTCCAGCGCTCGTCGAGCGTGGCGAGCGACTCGGAGACACAGTCCTCGGCGGGGGTGATCTGATCGGTGTCGATGGCGTCGCGCTTCTTCCCGGGCTGCTTGGGGTCCCAGAAGATGAGGGCGCGTCCGCGGATCGTTCGCAGGGTGTCGGTGGCGGTGGTCATGGGCTCCAGTCTATCGCGGTGTCGGGTTCGGCGGCCAGGCGCGCTCCGCGCGGCGCTACGAGAGCCCCCGCGCGAGGAAGAGAGTCGAATCGATCATGACGTAGGAGCAGGCATATCGAGATCCATCCGGCGTCAGTCGCATCGAGTTGAAACCGGCGACGCCGCTTCGAACCGCGGGCCAGACCTCCATCCAGTGTTCGTTCTCGCCCGTCTCCACGTCGGCGCGCAGCACGCGCGACGGGACTTGGGATCGAGACCAGAGATAGAGGCCCTTCGAGTCCTCGGTCCACCCGGCGGGCAGGATTCCGGGCGGAATGTTCGGGACCAGCCGCGACGTTCCGGATTCGAGTTCGGTGACTCGGATGCGGTCGCCGTCCCGCACCGCGACGCGTCGTCCGTCCGGGGAGATGACGAAGTAGCCCGCCAAATTGAAGGATTCGCCGACGGGCCGGACCGTCTCCGTCGCGAGGTCGAGATGGAAGATCGAACGGGCGCTGTCCCCCTTCCTCGCGAGGAGCGCGAGCGCGTCCGCGCCGGGAATGAAGGCCGCGAAGCCGATGGCGTAGTCGGGTAGGTTGATTCGGCGCGTCGGACCGGCTCCGGTGGGGACGATCATCATCGTGCCGGAATCAGGGCCGCGTCCCGCCAGCACGAACTTGCCGTCGGGCGAGAGGCTCGAGCATCCCCCGTCCGCGAGTCGAACCGCCGGGGCGCCGTCCGTCGAGCGGATATAGACTCCGGCGACGCCGGCCGCCCCCAGGCCCGTTTCATCGAAGATGACCGTCGAGCCGTCGTCGCTGATGTCCCGCAGTAACGACCAGTCGAGGGTCGAGAGGTCGCGAATCGCGTGAATCCCTCCGTCGCGGGTCCCGGTCTCCAGACGCATCTGCGGCCTCGTCATCGAGATCATGACGTCGCCGTTCTTTGCGATGTCCTCGATCGCAGCCCACCCCGGGGCGGTGAAGACTCGACGCGTCGCGCCGTCGAGGGTCACGCCGGCCATCCCGATCGTGGCCTGCTCGGACTCCTGCGCACCGAACCAAATCTCCTTGCCGTCCGGACGCCACGCGAGACGCCAGACCATTTCGTAGTGTTTGGTCAGTCGCTTCGGGGGCTCCCCCGGTCGAAGGATCGAGACGTTTCCGGCGTTGTTTCCGATGCCCGGGTGTTCCAAGAATGCGAGCGTGGCGCCGTCGGGGGAGTAGCGGAGATGACTCATCCATCCGCGCGACGAGTGGACCACCGTTCCGAGCGGCGATTCGATCCGGCAGACGCCGTCGACGATCCGAATCGCCGAGAGGTTTCGGCCGTCTGGGGACCAGTCCGCGCTGTAGACGGAGTCGACGAGTTCGCGGGGCCGCCCGCCGACCAACGGGAATCGCGCCAGCGTGCCGATCCAGATGAAGCCGCCGATGTCGCGAGGACGGAGAATCGCGGCCACTTCCGTCGTGCACGATAGGGCTTGGACGTTCGCGTGCCCGATGCCGAGCGGGCTCGACTCCGGGGACTCGAGCCGGGTCATGTAGATCTCGTTCGGCGCCCCGCCCCAGGCCGCGTCGTAGATCACCGTCTGGCCGTCCGGGGCGAACCGCGCGTTTCCGATTTCGCCGCCGCGGAAGGTGAGTTGGCGGTATTCCAGATTCGTGATCGCCGAGCCGCCTCGAACGGCGGCGGAGCCCTCCGGCGAGGGCGGCGCGTGCTTCCCTTTCAACAGCGAGAGCGTGAACGCGAGGTCGGCGGCCGTGTCGATGCGCCCCTCGGGCCGCTTCGCCAGAAGGCGCGCGACGACGGCGCCGATTCCGGGAATCTCACGTTCCGCTTCGGCCGGAAGCGGCGGCGTGTCCGCCATGAGGATCGCGCTCACTCGATCGGCCGCGGTCTCGCCGGTGAAGGGCTGCTTCCCGGTCAGGAGTTCGTGGAAGATCGCGCCGACCGCGAAGAGATCGGCCCGCTGGTCCACGGGACGGTCGCGGAGTTGCTCGGGCGCCATGTAGGAGACCGTGCCCATGATCGTCCCCGCCGCGGTGAGGGACGCGAAGACCGGCGTCGTCTCGGCTTCGGAGAGCGTCGCGTCGGTGCGCGTCAGTTTCGCGATCCCGAAGTCGAGGATCTTGAGACGGCCATCATTCAGGACGAAGAGGTTCTCGGGCTTCAGGTCTCGGTGGACGATTCCCTTGAGATGGGCGACGGAAAGTCCGCTGGCGAGTTGGACGATGAGGTCGAGGGCCGCGCCCGGGGCCACCGGGCCGCGCTGGATGACGGCGCGGAGACTCTCCCCTTCCAGCACCTCGGTGACGAGGTAGGGAATCCCGTCCGCCACGCCGACGTCGTGCAGCGTGACGATGTTCGGATGATTGAGCGACCCGGCGGCGCGCGCCTCGGCTTCGAATCGCTGCTGGCGTTCGGGGTCGGAGGCCATGCCGCGCGGCAGCACCTTCACCGCGACGTCGCGGCCGAGGCGCGTGTCGCGGGCGCGATAGACCTCGCCCATCCCGCCGGCGCCCAGGAGTCCGCTGATTTCGTAGGGACCGAGTTTCGTTCCGGGAGTCAGCGACATGCTCAGGCGGTTCCCTTCGCGTCGGCGAGGGCCTGTTCGAACGCGCTCTTCACGAAGTCGAGCGCTTCCCGGTCGAGGGCGCGGGCGATTTCCGCGGTGGCTCGCGGCGACTTGAGCCGAGCGAGCGCGCCCGCGGCCGCGGCGCGCGCGCGGAACCACGGCTCCGCCAGCATCTCCACGAGTCGCGATTCCGTTCGGTCGTTCAGCGTGCCGAATCGCCCCAGCGCGCGGGCCGCGGCGGCGCGGCGCTCGTTTCGGTGGCGGGAGTTCGTCGAGTCGAGGAGGAGGTCGATCGCGCGCGGGTCCTTGAGCGCGACGAGCGCGTCGAACGCGAGCACTTGGAATGAGTCGCGGTGGCTCTCCCGCTCCAGTTGCGAGGCGATTGTCTCGAAGGCGCCCTTCCCGCCCGCGCGCGCGATGCCGATCATGGCGGCGCCGGCGGCGTAGGAATCGGGTTCCAACAACGCGATCCGGCGGAGGCGTTTCCCGGCCGATTCGTCGGCGATCATTCCGAGCGCCCAGATGGTCGCGCGGCGAACTCGGATGCCCTGCTTCATTCCCGCCGCGGCGATTCGGTCGCCCAAGCCCGCCACCTTCCGGCCGATCTCGCCGAGCGAGACGGCGCCGGCGCAGCGAACGCCCCAGAACCGGTCGGTCCGAAGCGCACGCAGGAGGGCGGCGATCGTCTTCTCGTCGGTGCGCGACGCGAGTTCGCGGGCGCAGCGGATCCGCTCCACCGCGTGGGGCGATTTCGCGAGGCCGACCCGCAGTTCGTCGTCGGTACGGTCGAACGCGAGGAGCTTCATCACGTCGTGCGCGGGGTCGATGCCGACGTACGCCGGGCGGGCGGCCAGCGGGATCTGGACCGTCTCCGACTTCGACCGGAGTTCGATCGGGATCGTGCGCCAGCGGCCTCCCACCAAGAGTTCGATGTTCATCGGGAGGCGAAAGACGGCCGGCGTACCCTCCGCGGCGTCGTGCACCTGCTCGAACTTCAGCGTGAGGACCGACGAACGGTCGTCCCAGCGGCGCTTCACCTTGAGTTCGGGGTGACCGGCGCCGTAGATCCACTGCTCGAAGAACCAACCGAGATTCCGCCCCGTCTCCTCCTCGCACGCGCGGCGGAGATCCGCCGTCTCCACCGGCCCGAACGCATGGCGCGCGATGTAGCGCTGGAGCGAGCGACGCCACGCGGCGTCGCCGAGGAGCGCGCGCAGCATGTGGAGCACGATCGCGCCCTTCTCGTAGAGATGGCGGTCGAAGATGTTGTCGGGGCGGCGGTAGTTCGTCTGCACGATGGAGCGGCGATAGTCGCGGCCGTCCTCGATCTGGTAGGCGACCATCTGCTCGAGGCGCGCGTAGTTCGCGTGATCCGCGCCCTTGTCCTTCTCGAGCCAGATGATCTCCGAGTAGGTGGCGAATCCCTCGTTGAGCCACCCCTCCGACCAGTCGCGGCAGGTGACGCAGTCGCCCCACCACTGGTGCGCGAGTTCATGCGCCACGAGGCCCTCGTAGGAACCCTCGAACGAGTCCTCCGGGAGGCGGAGCGCGCCGTCGAACATCGTCGTGGCGCTCGTGTTCTCCATGCCGCCGTAGGTGAAGTCGGGGACGCAGACCTGCGCGTACTTGGGATAGGGGTACGGAAAGCCGAAGACGCGTTCGTAATGGGCGATCATCTTCCCGGTCTTCCGGAAGAAGAACCACCCTTCGCGCTCCTTCCCCTTGGGGACGTAATTCACGAGCGCGGTCTTCCCGATCCTGTCCTTCAGCACGACGTACTTCCCGACGACGAGCGAGGTCAGGTAGATCGGGTGCTCCGTCTCCTGGCGCCAGCGCCACGTGACGGTCTTCGCGCGGCGATGGACGCGCTTCCCGACGAGTCGGCCGTTGCTCACGGTCTTGAATCCGGCGGGCGCGGTGACGTCCATCTCCAGCGTGGCGCGGCTCTCGGTGCTCTCGAGGCAGGGAATCCACCAGTGGGAGTCGTCCGCCTGGCCCTGCGACCAGCCACAGGGGGCGCGGTTCGGCTCCGCCTCCGTGGGGCCGGTGAAGACGAAGCCCTTGCGCGGGCGGGTCGTGTACTCGATCTCGATCGCCGCGCGTTCGCCTACGTTCAGCGCCTTCGGGAGGGCGACGCGTAGCTTGTGCCCTTCGACGGCGTGCGAGACGCGGCGGCGCCCCACGCGGACGGCCGCGATCCGCAGTTCCGCGGCGTCGAGCACGATTTCGTGGAGCGACTCCCGGAGCGACTCGACGGTGAGCGTCGCGCGCCCTTCGAGCATCTTCCGTTCGAAGTCGACGGCGAGCGCGACCTTGTAGTGGCGGACGTGGAATTCGAGATCGCGGCGCGAATGGTCGGGCTCCGACCACGGCTTCCGGCCCGTGGGCGGGAAGGAGTCGAAGAGGGCCACTTCGAGCGCCGCGCGGCGATCGACGAAGACCGGATGGTACAGGGGGTCACGGATCGGCATTCAGCCTCCCAGAGGGGTGAAGCAAGGATCGTCGGGGTTGCGGCCCAGCGGTGTCAAGCCGGCAGGCGGTAGCATGTTGCGGTGGGGCGGGTGTGGACGTGGGGCCGGGGTGGAGTTTGTGCGGCGTGGGCGCCGGGGTACAATGGGTGCATGAATCCCGCCGCGTCGCTGGCCACGGTCAGCGCCACGTTCCTCGACGCCTCCATCGAGATCCTTCCCTACTTCCTGCTCGCCATCTTCCTCGGCGCGTTGATCGAGGAGTTCGTCTCGGAGTCGGTGATCACCCGATTTCTCACGGGCACGAGCCCCGGGACGATGGTGCTGGCGTCGGCGGTCGGCGCCGCGTTGCCGCTCTGCACGTGCGGGATGGTGCCGCTGGCGGTCTCGCTGCGGCGGCGCGGGAGCGACCTGAAGCACACGTTCGCGTTTCTCACGGCGGGAGCCGCGGTGAGTGTCCCGGTCGTGCTGCTGACATGGAAAGTGCTCGGCGGGTGGTGGGCGCTGGTGCGGTTTGTGGCGTCGGTGGTGTTCGGGCTCGTCGTGGGGTACGCGAGTACGCGCGTGTTGCGGGGTTCCGCGGATCGATCGGCGATGTCGCCGTCGGAGCCCGTGGCGCTGGCCCCGATCGGCGGGCGGACGGCGGTTCTGGGCGGCGCTATCGCCGAGGCGCCCGCGGTGGCGGCGCCCCACCGCACGCGGACGGTGAAAGTGATGCGCCGATTCTGGGGCCAGGTGAAGGAGTTCGGACCCTGGGTGCTGGTGAGCCTGGTACTGGCGGCCGTGGTGGACGGACTCGTCCCGCGGCACTGGATCCACGTGCTCTACGGGCAGAAGGCGGTGACCGGCTCGCTACTCGCCGCGTTGACGGGAGTGCCGTTCTACTTCTGCTCGGGAGCGGAGTTGCCGCTCGTCAGCCAATTGCTGGAGAAGGGCATGGGCGCGGGACCGGCCGCGTCGATGATGCTGGCCGTTCCGATCGTGAATATCCTGACGTTCGGTGTGGTCGCGAAGTGGCTGGGCCCGAAGGGTGCGATGGCGTATCTGGCGGCGTGCACCGTCGCCGCTGCGTTGATCGGAGTCTTGCTGGGGGTGTGGACTTGAGGCGCCGGCCAGTCTGGCGACTTGGCCTGACGGCGAGCCTCACTCTGGCCTCGCTAGTGATGTTCGGATGTTCGAAAGGCATGCCCGAAAAACGTCGCACCCCGGATTCCGTGCCAATGCCGGCCGAGCTTCGTTCGAGCCTGGGTCACGATCATGTTGCGGACTACTGGGCGGCCGTTGAACGTCTCGGCCCCGGCGCCCGCGAGAGTCTGATGGTGGGTGCGCAGGTTTCCCAGTTGCACAGGGACCCCTGGGAAGGCGCGCTTGCCGCCGAACCTGTCCGAGATCGGTTGGCGTGGGGAGCGCTCATGCCCTCCCCCGACAGCGCGTATTGGATGGATCCGTTGGTCGGCCACGAGGTGGACGAGCAGGGGGAGGTCGGCAAAGATGTCGACACGGGTATATGGATCTACGAGCGAGCGACCGGCGGGCGATCGTTCACATGGGTCACCACGACCTTCGGGGTCGCATCGGCAACATGGGCCGACTCCACGACCGCGGTGTTG
>DASTSZ010000359.1:0-4568 GCA_035760425.1 Candidatus Eiseniibacteriota bacterium
GACGCCGACGATCCCCTCTCCGCGCCGAAGCGTTCGTTCGTCCCGCCGGAGGGCGTCGACGTCCCGATGACGCTCGCGACGCATCTGCCAGCGATCGAGGTGATGGTGAACGGCAAGGGCCCCTTCCGCTTCGCCATCGACACCGGCGGTTCGGGCGCGGCGCGCGTCGACTCGGCGTTCGCGGCGGCGATGGGGATGAAGGTGGTCGGCGAGGTCTGGGGCGGCGATCCGAGCGGGAAGAATCAACAGCGGATGGAGGTCGTCGCCGTCGACTCCATCGAGATCGGCGGCGCGCGCTTCGCGCTCCTCCACGCCTCCACGCGAAACTACAACGAACCGGGGCGCATGCATGGCGTCGACGGCATCCTCGGCTTTGGTCTCTTCGCGGGCTACACCGTGACATTCGACTATCCCGGCGGACGCCTTCGCATCGATCCGGCGTCCCTCCCGCCCGTCGACGGAAAGCGCGTGCTCGCCTACAGCGACGACGACGGCATCCCGAGCATCCACATCCAGGTCGACTCGCTCGACATGGTGGCGCACGTGGACGCGGGTTCCATGGGGGGATTCATCCTGCCCGAGCGGCTCCTGTCGAAGCTCCCGCTCTCGGCGCCGGCCGAGGTGATCGGCCGCGCGCGCACGGTGAGCAACACGTTCGAGATCAAGGGGGCGCCGCTGAAGGGATTGCTGAAGATCGGCGACCTGGAGTTCGCCGATCCGAGACTCGAGTTCCAGCCGATCATGCCCGACGCCAACGTCGGCTCTCGAATCTTGAAGGACTTCCGACTTTCGTTCGATACGAAGAACAAGAGGATCCGGTTCGCGCGGGCGTCCTAGGGCTTCGGCTGCCTCCCGATCCCGGCGCTCGCGCCGGATCCTCGATGTCGGATGACGAACAGTCCATGGCGGATGGCGCCGGTGTGAAAGGCGGTGGGGGTCCGAATCAAGCGAGCGCCGCGCGCAGGTCGGCGATGAGATCGTCGGGATGCTCGAGACCGATCGAGATGCGAAGGAGGTCGTCGGGCGTGGTGGTCGCCGCGTCCTCCATCGAGGCCCGGTGTTCGAGCAGGCTCTCCACGCCGCCGAGACTCGTGGCGTTCGTGAAGAGGGTGACGCGCGACGCCGCGCGCACCGCCGCCGCACGACCGCCCCGCACCCGCAGGGAGAGCATGGCGCCGAACGCCCGCATCTGGCGCGCCGCCACGGCGTGCCCGGGATGCGACGGGAGCCCCGGATAGAGGACCGACGCCGCGGCGGGATGTCCCTCGAGCGCGCTCGCCACCGCGAGCGCCGTCGCGCTCTGCCGCTCCACGCGGCAGGCCAGCGTCCGCAGTCCGCGAAGCACGAGCCACGACGCGAAGGGCGACGCCACCGGACCCAGCACGTGCCGCTGGTGCGCCACCTGCTCCGCGAGCTCGTCGCGCTTGGCGAAGACGAGCGCGCCTCCCTGCACGTCGCTGTGTCCGCCCAGATATTTCGTCGTGGAATGAAGAACGAGGTCGGCGCCCAGCGCGATCGGGTTCTGGAGCGCCGGCGTGGCGAAGGTCCCGTCCACGAGAAGGCGAGCGCCCGCCCCGTGGGCCATCGCGGCCAGGGCGGCGAGATCGAGGACCTCCATCATCGGATTCGTCGGCGACTCGGCCCAGACCAGACGCGTCTCCGGGCGCAGCGCGGCGCGCGCCTCGGCCTCGTTCCCGAGATCCGCGAACGTCGAGGTCACGCCCCACCGCGGCATGAACTCGCGCGCGATCGTCTTGAACGTGTAGTAGATGTCGCGGTGGAAGAGGACGTGCGAGCCGGCGGGCAGGGCCTGAAGCACCGCGGCCCCGGCCGCCACGCCCGAGCCGAAGACGAGCGCCGATTCCCCGCCTTCGACCTCGGCGAGCGCCTCCTCGAGCCGCGACTGCGTCGGATTCGACTCGCGCGTATAGATGTGGCGCCCGGGGGCCTGCCCCTCGGGTTCGTGCTGGAACGTCGTCGAGAGGTGAATCGGAGGGGCGACGGCGCCGGTCTCGGAATCGGCGCCGGCGGCGGCGTGGACGACCAACGTTTCGAATCGCATGGCCGGAAAGGGTATCACAAGGTGTAGGGCCGTCGGGTGTTCCGGGGGCGTAAGTTTCCGCCGGATCCTGCCGATAGTCGGAGGATGAGGGGAGCTGGCTCCCCGCCCGGCCCGCAGGGGCTCTTCCGGATCGGAGAACGACGCGTGACGCCGCTCGACACCATTCGAAAACTACGAGGCCTGTCGATCACCTACCGGCGGGCGCGGCACGTCCTCGTCTCGTTCCTCCTCACGTTCGTCGCGGCGCGACTCTTCGTCTTCGTCATGGCCGCGGGTTGGTTCCCCGACATCCACATGGGCTGGGGCGAGACGCACGTCCACCATCTCGTGCTCGGCATCGTGCTCTTGGCGGCGGTGGGCGCGTCGCTCCTGCTGCTCGGGCTCGGCGAGCAGGGGCTTCGAACGGCGGCTTCGCTCTACGGCATCGGGCTCGCGCTCACATTCGACGAATTCGGCATGTGGCTCCACCTGGAAGACATCTACTGGCAGCGCGCGAGCTTCGACGCCGTGATCGTGATCGCGGCCTTCCTGGGGATCATCGCGGCCGGGCCGTCGCTCAAGCGGCTCCGTCCCCGGCACTGGAAGGCGGCGATCGGACTCGGGCTCGCCGTGGCGCTCTTTCTCGCGCTCGTCTTCATTCCCCTCTGGAGCGCGGGGCGCAATTTCGGCACCCATCTTCGGTAAGCCCGTTCACCCCGACACTTCCGCGCATGAAAAAGCGCCCCCGGCGTCGTCGCCGAGGGCGCTAGGTCGTTCCGGTGCGTCGGCCGCTTAGCGCGTGCCCTTCGTCCCGAAGATGATCTTCATCGTCATGTCGATCGCCTCTTCCCACGTTTCGGCGACGGCGATCGGTACGTCCACGGAGGCGAAGCCGACACACATCACGTCTACCGCCCTCGACTTCGGACCGACGGCAATCGCCTGATCGACCCAAGTGGAGAGTCCGAGCCGTGCCGCCCGTTCCTGAGCTTCTTCGCGTGTCATCATGACCCCCTCCGTTCTGAACCGGATCCACCCGATCCACTACTTCAGATACGCATGGGGTGTGCCGGGTGCGTCATCATTTCGGAGGGGTGAAATGTTCCTCGCTCAACCTATTGGAATGTAGATATTTGCGGTTGGGATGGCGGAAATATGGCCGGGTGGGCCGGCGTGGGGGTAGGCGCGGAATCGGTCGTGTTCGAACCAGATGTGGCGATTTCTCCTCACCCAGCCGGGCGCGAGGACCCTACTTCTTCCGCAGACGCTCGGCCCAATTCACCACGACCGTCGTGCCCGGCAGGCGTTCGCCGAGCTGGGTGCGGCGCACGTAGAAACGTTGCCCGTCCGCGGAAACATCGTAGTTCCCGCCGTATCGATCCGGGTCCCAAGCCACGGGACCAAAGAGTACTCGCGGACTTCCGACCGTGAACGTCGGCGTCGTCGTGACCTCCGCCGACATCATTCGGCTGGCGGAAAGGAAGAAGATCTCCTTGCCGTTACGGCACCAACGAGGGTCGCGTCCGCCCTGGGTCGAAACCTGCCACTTCCCGGTCCCGCCTTCGAGCGGCTGAACGTAGACCTCCATGCGCCCCGACTCGTCCGACGTATAGGCCAGCCAGCGCCCGTCGGGCGAAAACCTCGCCTCGCCCTCGCTGAATGGCGTCACGACGACGGGCCGAGGGGTGCGGTCGCCCTCGAGAGGGAGCAGGTAGACGCCGCCGCCTTGGTTGCGCCGCCTCACGCAAGCGAGCGTCTTTCCGTCCGCCGACCAATCGGCGACGCCGAACGAGGTGGTCTCCGAATAGGCCAGGGACTCCGCCTCCACGCCGTCCGAGCGCTTGGTGTAGATGGCTTCCCGTCCCAGGCGATCCGAATTGAACGCGATCCGTCCGCCATCGGGCGACCAGACGGGCGTGAACTCCTGCGCGGCGTCGAACGTGAATCGTGAACTCACGCCGCGAGCGAGATCGGTGATCCAGAGATCGGCGCTTGTCGTCACCTGGGTCGTCGCCATCCGACGCCCGTCCGGCGACAGCGCCACGTTATAGAGGAGCCCGCGATCGACGACCGTCTGAATCACCTTCCCGGTTCGATCGACGCAGGTCACTTGCGTCTGCCCGCCGGAGGCGCCGCCGCGGAAGACCAGCACGGACTTCGACGTGGAGAAGTCGGCGTTCGACGTCGTGCCGCCGCCGACGGCGACGTTGTCGACCACCGGCGTGGCGTCCCCTTTCAGGCGGAGCGACTTCGCGTCGAACGGCTGCGCGAGGAGCGCCCGGTCCCGGGCGAAGATGATGTAGCCGGGGGCCACGTACTCGATGCGGGAGAAGTTCCCCTTCTGAAGCGTGATCACCTTGTCCGAGTCGAGGTCGCCCACTTTGAGGTAGGACTCGTCGGCCTTCGCCGTGAGGCCGAGGAAGAGGAAGTGGCGCCCATCCGGCAGGAAGTGGGGCCACGCCGATCCCGTCTCGCCTTTCGTCCGATCGATCGTCGTGGCGGGCAGGACTTCGCCTCCGCCGACGTC
>DASTSZ010000360.1:0-16927 GCA_035760425.1 Candidatus Eiseniibacteriota bacterium
CGCCGGCTCCGGGGCGCTGCGGCGGCTCGCGGTCGGGAGCACTGCGGACGGGAGTTCGGGGGCGCGGCTCATCGCCCGGACATCCTACGCCAGCGCGGCGCCGTCATCCGGCCGCCGCCGCAGCATGATCGCGGCGGGAGCCATCGTGCCGGCAGGCGACCCCGCCCCGGGAGGTCGTACGAGGCGCGGGGACGTGCGCGAGAGCGGAAGTTGGTAGCGCTACGGGGATTCGAACCCCGGTTTGATGGCTGAGAACCACCCGTCCTGACCCCTAGACGATAGCGCCCCATCCGGCTTCCACGCTCGGATCGTTAAGTTGGCTGGGGGAAGAGGATTCGAACCCCTGTACCGTGGTCCAGAGCCACGTGTCCTACCACTGGACGATCCCCCAACGGGCTGAAAAAACTATCACGCGCGCCGCGGCCGGTCAACCGGCCCGAGGCGTCCGGTGGTTGGACCCGCGGAAGTGCTGGCGAAGGAAGAGAATGAAGAGGACGAGGAGGCCGAGGACGACGACGAGATCGAAGCCGTGCCAGAAGTCCTTGATCTTCTCCCAGTTCTCGCGGAAGAGGACGCCGACGTAGGCAAGACCGAGCGACCAGGGGAGCGAGCCGAGGAAGGTATAGAGCGTGAAGCGCCAGAAGGGAACCCGCGCGGCCCCCGCCGGGAGGGAAACGAACGTGCGAACGATGGGGAGGAGTCGCGTCCAGAACGCGACCTGGAGGCCGTGCTTCTTCAGCCAGATCTCGGCGCGATCGTACTCCTCCATGCGGATCAGGCGGAGCCGCGCGAGGGCTTCGGCGGCGGCGCGCCCGCTCTTCATTCCCGCCCAGTAGGCGACCCACGACCCGAGCACGTTCCCGACCGCGCCGGCGAGCGTCACGCCCCAGAGGGTGAACCGGCCCGTCGTCACGAGATAGCCCGAGAAGGGCATGATGATCTCGCTCGGGAGCGGGATGCAGGCGCTCTCGATCGCCATGCAGAGGACGATGCCCCCGTAGCCGAGGGCGGAGATCGTGGAGAGAATGAAGGCCGAGAGCGGCGCTAGGATCTGTTCGAGTAAATGCACCGCGGAAAGGTACCCGGAACCGCCTTGAACCGACAAGCGGAAAGACTTCATTCTTGAGGGGTTAACGGTACCGTGCTAGCGTCGAAACGAATGCGACCCCGCCCTCGCTCCGAGCAGGCCCTCCCGACGGCCGTCCGAATCCTGTGGGCGCTCCTCTTCCTGTCCGTCGCGCCGCCGCACGCGCGGGACGCGGAGGCGAGCGTCGAGTCCTTCGGTTTGCGCCAGACGCCGCTCGCCTACGAGCCCGAGTACGGCGAACTCTTCCTGACGACCCCGGGCAGCCCCGGCGGCGCCCTCGTCGTCGCCACGCGGGAGGGACTCGAGGTCCGCGCCGCGAGCGACCCCGGCGGCGATCCCCTGGGCCTCTATCGAACCGCGGGCGTCGTCGAGGGAATCGCGGGCGCCGGCGCGCGCGCCTACCTCTTCCAGGGCGATCGCGGCGTTTCGCTCATCGACCTCTCGACGCCCGCGACGCCGCGGCTGGCCACGAGCTTTGGAACGCCGCACGCGGTTCGGTTCGGCGCGATCCTGGGCGACGGTTCGGTCGTCGCCGCGAGCGACTCGTTCGTTCAGATCCTTCGACTCGAGCCGACCGGCGACCTGACGCTGCTCGAGACGCTCTCCTATGCCGACGGCCGCCAGATCCGTCGTGTCCGCGCCTCGGGCGATTCGTTCCTCGTCGTCGCGGCGCGCCCCGGGGTGCTTCCGCGCCTCTACTTGACCGTCTACCGGCTTCCCGCCGGCGCAGGCGCCGCGACGCGCCTCGCCGAGTGGCTCTACAACGGGCGCGGCGCCACGGACGCGTGCTGGCGCCCGCCCATCGCGTTCGTCTCCGATGGAAACAACGGCATCACGTCCTTTCAGACCGCCACCGGCGCCGTCATCCAGACGTCGCTCTACCGAGGGGGTCTCTTCGCGCGCGCGCTCGACGAGGGGGCGGGCGATCTCTTCGCGATCGGCGAGGCGGGCACGCTCCAGCGCTTCACGCGGTACGGCGCGCTCGGAGAGTCGCTCCTCGCGCACACGGGCGAGGGGCTCGAGTTCGAGCCCCACTCGGTCGCCGTCGACGGCGTGCGCGCGATCGTGACGACGCGCGACGTCCTGAGCGCCACCGAACCCGACGAAGTCGGGCGGTCCCAGATCGAGTTCCCGACTTCGAGCCAGGGCTCGCCGCCCCCGGTCGCCGCCGTCCGCCGCTCGGGCCGCGCGCGCCGCGTCGTGATGAACGGGGGGCTCGCCTACGTCGCCGACTACACGGGCGGCCTGCGCATCTTCCGCGCGGGCGGCGCCGACACGAGCCTCGTGGGGGTGCTTCCGCCGCTCGGTTCCGCGCGCCCCGTCGATCTGGCGCTCGACGCCGCGCAGTCGCGTCTCTACCTCGCCTCCGGCCCCGCCGGCGTGGAGGTCGTCGATATCGCGGACCCCGCCTCCCCGCAGCGGCTCGGGTCGCTCGTGCTTCCGGGTTTGGCGAGCGCGGTCGCCGTGATCGACGGCTCGACCGTCGCCGTCGCGCGCCGCGGCGGGTTCGCTTCGGGCGTGACGTTCGTCGACGTCTCGGTTCCCACCGCGCCGAGCCCTCGCGGCGCCGTCAACACGCCCCTCGTCCAAGAGCCGGCCGCTCTCGCCGTCCGCGACACGATCCTCTTCGTCGCCGACGAACAGCTCGGACTCCTCTCGGTCCGATTCGGGAATCCCGACGCCCCGGCGACGCTCGGCTTGCCGACGGGGAACGGCGCGCGCGATCTCGACCTGCAGGGAAACCTGCTCCTCGTGGCGTCTCGCTCGCGAGGACTCCAGGTCGTGGACGTGTTCGACCCGACGCTCCCGCTGCTTCGATCCGAGCTCGCCCTGCCGACCATGTTCGGCGTCACGCGGCAGGGCGCGAGCGCGATTGGCTGCCTCGGCGCGGCGGGCGTGGCGCTGATCGACCTCGCGGTGCCGACCTCGGCGCGCCTGCGGTCGATCGTCCCGGCGGCCGGCGTCCCGCGCGACGCCGCCTGGTCGGGGGATACGCTCCTCGTCGCGGGCGGCACGTCGATCGAACGGTTCCTGCTCGCGCCCGCGAACCCCGTATCCGGCGCGCTATCGGTCTCGATGGATCAGGCGTCGGCGCTCCCGCGCGTGCTCCTAGGCTGGTCGCAAACCCCGTCCGCGGGGCAGGCGGGGTGGAACCTCTATCGAGAGACGGGATCGACGACGGCGGGATCGGCGAAGCCGATCGGCACGCGCGTGAACTCGCTGCTCGTGCCGGCGGGCGCGACCGGGGCCGTCGATCAGGCGCCTCGGCCCGGATCGGAGAATCGCTACCGACTCGAGGCGGTCTACGAGGACGGCCGCGTCCTGACGGTCGCCGAGGGATCGATCTTCGTCTCGTCCAACACGCGGCTCGGCCGCGCCTATCCGAATCCCTTCCGGTCCTCCGACGGCTCGGTCGGCCTCCCGTTCCGGGCGCTCGGCGGCGGGGGCGTGGTCACGCTGCGCGTGGTCGACGTCCGCGGCCGGCTCGTGCGGGAGATCTCGGCGCCCGCGCCCGCCTCGGCCGGATTCGGGGAAGTCCGGTGGGACGGACGGCGGGCCGACGGCGAGCCCGCGCCCAGCGGGGTCTACTACCTATATATCCGCGGGGCGGGGATCGACGAAGCACGGTCGGTCGTCCGCATTCGGTGAGCGCTCGATGAACGGCCCGTCGCCCGCGCCGCGTCGAACGGGCTCGCCGGCCGCGGCGGCCCTGCTTGGCGTCCTCCTCCTCGCCGCGGCCACCGGGCGCGCGCAATATCCGAATCCGGGCCCCGCCATTCACGAGGACTCACCCGTACCCGGCACGAGCGCCACGAGGCCCCGTTTCGCGGTCGACGCGACGCTCCAGCCGGGCGACGGCGGCGCCGACGTCCGGATCGACTACCGGATGGGTCGCGACGAACTCCTCTTCGAGAGGTCGAGCGCCGGGTACCACGCCTCCTACGAGATCCGCGTGATCTTCTACAAGGCGAAGGGCGGCGCGCAGGTGACGGGCGAGGTCTTCCAAAAGACCGTGAAGGTCGCCACCTACGCGGACACGCGCCTGCGGGGCGCCGACCTCATCGATCACGTGATCCTGCGGGCGCCGGCCGGGAAGTACCGCGTGCAGGTGGTCGTCACCGATCTCGTGGCCGAGCGCGCGTCGGGGACGGAAATCCCCTTCGAAGTCCCGTCCGCCACCCGTCAATCGCTCTGGTTCAGCGACCTCTCGCTCGGGACCGTCGCCGACTCGGCGGCCTCGGCCGCCGCGCCCCGGGACCGGTTCGTCCCGGTCCCCGGACGCCGCTTCGGACTCGATCTTCCGTTGCTCGCCGTCCTCGGGGAGGTGGTCGACAGCCGGGCGGGGGCCGCCAGCGCCGGGGAGGAGCCCTACCGCATCGCTTCCCGTGTGGTGAACGAGTTGCAGGAGGTCGTCTGGAAAGGGGATACCACGATCGTCCGGGTCGGGCCGCGCACCCCGTTCCTCTTGCGCCCGCGGCTTCGGTCGCTCGAGGCGGGGACCTACCGCGTGATCCTGGAACTCACGAGTCCCACCGTGACGCCCCCGGGGAAGAAGAAGCCGGAGCCGATTCGCCGCGAACGCCCGTTCGAGGTGGAGCAGACGAGCGCCAACCTCGCCTGGGAGACGAAGGGCTCCATCGAGGTGCTCCGGTACATCGCGAACCCCGACGAGAGGAACGAGATCGATCGGCTCGACGGGCCCGACGCCCGCAAGACCTTCTGGGAGAACTTCTGGCGCCGCCGCGACCCGACCCCCGATACGGATCGAAACGAGCAGCTCGAGGAGTTCTACCGGCGCGTTCAGTACTCGAACCAGCATTTCGCGGTCGGCACGCCCGGATGGCGAACCGACATGGGCCGCATCTACATCCAGAACGGCGCGCCGGACGAGGTCGTCCGCAATCCCTTCAACTTCGATCGGCCGCCGGAAGAGATCTGGTACTACTACAAAGATCAGTACCGCTTCGTCTTCATCGATCGCGACGGATTCGGACGGTTCGAGCTCGATGCCGAGCGAAGCCGACAGCCCGCCAGCGCCCCCTAAGTTCTTATTTCCCAACGTAATGTGAAACTATTCACAATAATTTGTTTGACAGGGCTTCCGGATTTGCCTACGTTGCGGCCGGATTTCGGGAGGCCGCCGGCAGACCGAGGCGCAAGGCTTTGAAGGAGTTGTGCGCCACAGGTTTGTGTGCGAACGGTCATCGCGGAACAAATCAAGAACGGAAAGGGGGTGGGGAGCGGAAGGTCCTAACGAGCAGGGTTTGCTCCATCGGATCTACCCGGGTTTCCGTACGACATCGCCGATGCAGTGACCCGGGCGCTAGGACCCCGGATGGGCTGGGGTCCCACTAATCAAGGAGGCTAAATCAGATGTTTCAGCGCAAGCTGATCGCTTCACTAAGCGTCATCGCCCTTCTCGCCGTCACGGCGGGCGTGGGCCACGCGTCCCTTTCCCGCGTCGAGGGCATGGGACTTTCGGTGCCGGCCCTCAGCCAGCTCACCGATGACTACGCGAACATCTACGCCTACCCGGCGTCGGTCGTTCGTCAGAACAACCTCGTCCTCGCGGAAGTCGGCAACAACCCGGGCGGCGGCGTGAACTCGGTCGATTTCGACGACCAGAGCTTCACCCTCATCCGGAACTTCCCGCGCTTCGGCGTGGTGTCGGTCCAGATGAAGCAGAGCGCTCAGAACCTCTACAACGGTTCGAGCAACGCCAACAACGAGTGGTTCGACCTCATCTGGGGCAAGGCCTTCACGAAGATGGACTTCGCGGTCCGCCTCGACGTGACGAACTCGTCCTATGAGGACAACTTCAACTTCGGTACGGCCGGCAAGTACGAAGCCAAGGGTATCGACGGCTCGTTCAGCCCGTATCCGTTCGGCGCCTTCTTCAGCGACGCCATCATCGGCACGGGCATCGAAGTCAACACCCTCGGCATCACGCCGTCGATCGCGCTCCACATGGCGAACGACAACCGCCTCGACATCGCGGCCACGTACCGCACGTACAACCTCGACCGCTCCACGAGCGGCGCGGCCTTCGCCACCCCGCAGAAGTGGGAAGACGGCGGCAACGCCTCGTACGCCGTTCTCGCGCGCTACTTCATGAACAAGAGCGCCGCCAGCCAGTGGTACATCGCCGGCTGGTACCAGAACGACGACCTCTCGTGGGAAGTCACCGGCTACACGCCGACGGCCCGTTCGGCCGACGAGACCTACAAGAGCTACGGCGTCGGGATCTCGAACAACATGCGGGTGAACGACAACAACCTGCTCCTCTGGGGCCTCTCGGTGTGGCAGTCGAAGCACGAGTACGCTCGCGGCGACAACAACGACGCCGTCGCGTCGGGCGCCACGAAGGAATTCAACGACAAGTCGACGATGCTCCCGGTTCTCTTCGCCGCCGTCGAGACGCAGGCGACGAACTGGCTGAAGCTCCGCATCGGCGGCAACAACACGATCATGCGGACGGAGTCGGATTTCAGCGACTTCAACACGCCGACGAACACCGAGAACATCAAGCAGACCTTCACGAACTTCAATCTGTCGCTCGGCGCCGGTCTCCGCTGGAACAACCTCGACGTCGACATGACGCTCAACGAGGAGTTCCCGCTCTCCGGTGGCTACATCCTGTCGGGCAACGAGGCGACGCCGTTCACGCGCGTCTCGGGCACGTACCACTTCTAGAACAAGGCGAACGAGTCCCGGGGCCTTCGAGCCCCGACGAATCGAGGGCCGCTCGGCGAATCCGCCGGGCGGCCCTTCGCCTTTTCTATGCAAAACCCCTTGACAGCCCCCTGTCGGATTCCTACCTTGACCCATATAGACGCCAAGTGATTGCGGTTCAGGCCCGAGGGCCGTCCGCTTCAAACACAGTCTGAAACCCTTGGAGGTGACCGAAGGGAAAAGCCGGGCTACGTGGATCCAAATCGAGGATGGGGCCCCATGAAGGGGCGTAGGGCAGGTCGGCGGGGGCCGCCGAGCGGCAGCCGCCGTGAAACCAGGGAAGGAGTGACCCTCGAATGGTGCTTCCACAGAAATACTGGGGAGGGCGAACAATGTATCGACCTCGGTCGCGACGTTGGCTAGGCGTCGCCATGATGTCCATGGCGGTCGCCGTTTTTATTTCCGGGGTCGCGTGGGCGGGCACGACCGGCCAGATCTCGGGAATGGTGCGTGACGGAAAGAGCGGCGATCCGCTCGGACTTGTCACGATCTCCATCCCGGAATTGAAGCGCGGCGCCGTTTCGGACGCGCAGGGGAACTTCTTCATCGTGAACCTGCCCGCCGGAAAGTACACGGTGCGAGCCTCGCTGCTCGGCTTCGTTCCGCTGGCGCGCCAGGAGGTCCAGGTCTTCCCGGACTTCGTGACGAAGCTCGACTTCACGATGGAGTCGACCGTCTTGCAGAACGTGCAAGAGGTCGAGGTGAAGGCCGAGCGCCCGCTGATTCAGAAGGACGTCACCGGGACGACGCGATTCCTCAGCGGCGACGAAATCCGCAATCAGCCGCTCCGCGGCTATCAGGACGCGGTCGCGCAGCAGGCGGGCGTCGTCAACTTCAAGCTGAACATCGACAACGAAGCGAACAACGGCAACACGCTCATCATCCGCGGCGGCCGCCCGAACGAGGTCGCCTACTACGTCGACGGCTTCTCGCAGCAGGACCCGCTCACCGGCAACTCGACGACGCTTATCAATAGCGGCGCGATTGAGGAAGTCGTCGTGCAGTCGGGCGGTTTCAACGCCGAATACGGCCGCATCAATTCGGGCGTCGTGAACGTCGTCACGAAGGAGGGGAACGAGAAGTACTTCGGCTCCCTCGAGGGCGTTTCCGACTTCCTTTCGGTCGGCTCCGAGAGCCGCGACAACAACATTTACTCGTTCTCCCTCGGCGGACCGCTCGTCCCCAACTTCAAGAAGGGGAGCTTCTACTTCTCCGGCGAGCGGAAGTACAACCTCGACCGGGATCCCTCGTCGATCACCGAGGACGTCGTCTACTCGCTCGACAAGAACTCGCCCTTCGCCGACGGCATCCTTCCGGCGAACGCGAGCGACTCCTGGGCGACGGTGGCCAAGCTCACGTTCAACCCGACGCCGCTCCAGACGCTGAAGATCGGCGGCACGTGGAATCGCGAGAACTGGCAGCAGTACCAGAACACGTACCGGTTCAACCTGGCCCACGCGCCCCGCTTCGAGGACCTGAACTACTCGGTCTACACGACGTGGAATCACAGCGTCAGCAGCCGCGCCTACTACGAAGTGAAGGCCAACTACTTCACCACGGAGCGGACGCGCGGCGACGGCGTCTTCTTCGACGACCTGCAGGGCTACGCCACGCCGTCCGGCAACCCGCGTTTCGACCCGAACGAGGCGCTCTTCTGGTACGGCCCGAACGACGTCGACTCGGACGGCAATCCGACCGGCGAGCACGTCTGGGACGACTTCCTGCATCGCAAGTCGGCCTACTTCGGCACGGCCGTGAACTTCTCGAGCCAGATGACGAAGGACTTCCAGTTCAAGGCGGGCGGCGACTATCAGAAGCACAAGCTCCGCTACTACAATCACTACTTCCCGACGCAGCTCTACGACGGCGCCGGCAATCCGGACAATGTCCGCGACGTCGATCGCTACGGGTACGACGCGCTCGGCAACGAGATCGAGGGCGGCGAGACCTACACCGATACGAACGCGAACGGCAGTTACGATCCGGGCGAGCCGTTCGTCGACTCGAACAACAACGGACTCTACGAGAGCGACCTCGACAAGCCGAAGACGCCGACCGTGGCCTCGCTCTACGTGCAAGGGAAGTACGAACGTCTCGGCCTCGTGCTGAACGGCGGTCTTCGTTGGGATTACCTGACGCCGAACACGAAGTCGCTTCGGAGCGAATCGACGCCGCTCGATCCCGACGCGGGTATCGATTCACGCCTCCAAGAGACGGACCTCCAGGATTCGAAGGTCTACAACCGCCTCAGCCCGCGCCTCGGCGTCGGCTTCCCGGTGTCGGACCAGACGCTCATCCACGTCAACTACGGAAAGTTCTTCCAGCAGCCGAATCTCCAGGATCTCTACGTCTCGTACGCGTTCCTGGAGCACAAGATCCGCACGGGCGGCTACTTCGTCGGATTCGGCAACCCGAACCTGAAGCCGGAGCAGACGACGGCCTACGAGCTCGGTCTCACGCACACGCCGACCGACCGCTCGCGCATTCAGGCGACGGCCTACTACAAGGACGTGAAGGATCTCGTCGAGATCACGAACATCCCCTCGTCGCCGAACTCCTTCTCCACGTACCGCAACCGCGACTTCGCGACGGTGAAGGGTCTCGACCTCGCCTACACGCTCCGCCGCGTCGGACTCGTCTCGATGACCGCGAGCTACAGCCTCTCGTGGGCCATGGGAACGGGCTCCGTCTCGCAGTCGCAGCGGAACATCGCCTGGACCGCCAGCGAGCCGCCGAAGATCTCCACGCCGCTCGCCTTCGACCAGCGGCACAAGTTCTCCATGAACTTCGACTTCCGGTACGACAAGGGACAGGGTCCCACGTGGGGCGCCACCAAGTTCCTCGAGAACGCCGGACTCAACATCCTCGTGAACGCGGCGAGCGGGACGCCCTACACGCCCACCACCGTCTACAACGAGGTGACGCTTGCGGCAGTGGCGACGCAGCCGATCGGGCCGCTGAACAGCCGGTACGGCCCCTGGACGTTCGAAGTCGACGCGAAGCTGAACAAGACCGTGACGATCGCGCGCCAGAATCTCGACCTCTATGTCTGGGTCCTGAATCTCTTCAATCGCGACAACGTGAACACCGTCTACACGGGTAGCGGAAGCGCCGTGACGACCAACTTCCTCCAGACGGCCGACGGCCAGGCGTTCCTCGACACGAACGCGGGCACGTACGGCGCGGAGGTGGCCGCCGAGCGGTTCCGCCTGGCCGAACAGAATCCGAACCTCTACGGCATTCCGCGCATGGTTCGGTTCGGCGCCCGATGGAGCTTCTGACGTTCTGGACCCGTAGGCTAAGGAGGGCCGACAGGATGCGATCTGTGAAGTGGGTGGGAGTGGCGGTGCTCGCGGTCGCGCTGGCCGTTCCCGAGGCATGGGCGGCCCCGCGAGGCGGCGCCGCCAAACGGACGCGGACGCCGCATCGAGCCGGAGCGACGATCGACAACTCCGGGCAGATGAACGTGAACAATCTCGACATGGTGGTGACGAACCACGGGTCGATCGCGTACAACCTGATCACCGGCAACGGCGGTCTCATCTATCCCAAGGGCGGCACCCGAACCGCCGTCTTCGCCGCGGGTCTTTGGGTCGGCGCCCGCGTGGCGGGCGAGACGCGGCTCGCCATCGGCGAGTACTCGCAGGAATTCACGCCGGGCCCGATGGCCGGCGGGACCTTCCAGCCGGATGTTCCGGAGTTCAGGAACTACCGGATCGAGCGGGGCGGGGTCGGCTACGCCGACTACCTGGCGAACGCGGTGCCGCAGGGCGCGCCGGTCGACGGGCTGGGCGATCCGCTCCTCCTCGGCGACGCGACGATCTGGAGCGTCTTCAACGACGCCGATCCCGGCACGCACACGAACGACGCGGGCAGCACCAATCCGCTCGGCCTCGAAGTGCAGCAGACCGTCTTCGCGTTCAATCGCGCGGGCGCGCTCGGGAACATCATCTTCGTGAAGTGGAAGTTCATCAACAAGGGCGGGAACACGCTCGACAGCACCTACGTCTCGGTCTGGAGCGATCCCGATCTCGGCGGGTTCACGGACGACCTCGTCGGCTGCGACACGACGCTGAGCATCGGCTACTGCTACAACGCCACGAACTCGGACGGTCAGTACGGCGCCCGCCCGCCGGCCGTCGGCTACGACTTCTTCCAGGGACCGAAGGTGCCGGACGGACTCGGCGGCTTCATCAACCTGCCGATGACGTCGTTCAACAAGTACATCAACGGAACCGATCCCGCCGCGCCGGACGAGACCTACAACTACATGCAGGGCCTCCACGCCGACGGATCGCCCATCTACACGAACGACGATCCCTTCCAGCCGATCACCACCTTCCAGGTCTCGGGCGATCCCGTGACCAACACCGGGTGGCTCGACTCGAACCCGGCCGACCGGCGGCTCTTCCTCTCGTCGGGTCCGTTCACCATGGCGCCGGGCGACACGCAGGAGGTCGTCACCGCCATCATCATCGGCCAAGGCGCCGACCGCCTCTCCTCGGTCTCCGACATGAAGGCCAAGGACGCCGTCGCCCAGACCGTCTTCGACCTCAACTTCGACATTCCGGCGCCGCCGCCGTCCCCGACGGTCTACGCGCAGCCGCTCAACAACGGCGTCCGCCTGGTCTGGGGCTCGGAGCCGGTGGGCGACATCCAGCCGAATCCGGCGTTGGGGCAGGAGTTCCACTTCGAGGGATTCCGCATCTGGCAGATGTCGTCGAACAGTTCGGACGCCGATCCGACCGTGATCGCCACGTACGACGAGGCGAACGGCGTCACGAACATCTTCAGCGACGAGTTCAACTCGTCGAGCGGGGTCGTGGAGCGCCGCCTGAAGATCGGCGGCACCGACAGCGGGCTGAGTTTCCAGATCGACATCACGAACGACGCGATCGTCGGCGGAAAGCTCGTCAACAACAAGGACTACTACTACGCGGTCACCGCGTACTCCTACGACGTCAATAACGCCCCGCCCTACATCGTCGGCGGGAACGCCATCGGAATCGTGAGCGAAGTGCTCGAGAGCGCGCGGAACGTGATCGCCGTGGCGCCGAAATCGAGCAGCGCCATCTTCGGGGTGCCGACGACGGCCGCCAGTTCGGGGGCGCTGAACACCACCGGCTTCGTCGACGTGGATCAGCTGATCCAGAACGACATCACCGGGAACGACTACCTGATCACGTTCAACGACCTGGAGGAGTGGACGCTCCAGAACACGACGACGAGCACGACGCTCCTCACCGGGCAGACGAACATCAGCGGCGACTACGACAATCCGGTCGTCGAAGGCTTCATGGCGCGCGTGACGGCGCCCCGGCAGGTCTCCACGTTCGGGGAGTCGACCTCGCCGACGACGCAGAGCGACATGACGGCGGGGCAGCTCGACGCGTCGGGGAACTGGTACTTCCTCGAAACGCCGCTCGACGTCTACACGTTCCACTCGACCACGAATCACGACTTCGAGCTCCGAATCCTCCCGGACACCACCGAGTACGCGTGGGCCTACGGGAGCGGCGAGGTCTCGTTCGTGAACACCTACAAGGTCCCCTATGAAATCTGGGACCTCGGATTCAATTCGCTCGCGAATACGCTCGACGACGTGAAGCTGAGCGTCATGATCCGCGATCGCGATCTCTCGGGCACGACCACCTGGGACGACGCGATCTACATCCGCGACATTCCGTACTCGGTCGTCCACTGGGATACGACGGGCGGCGCGATCAACCCGGTCACGAAGTCGACCGACTTCGTGGCGGACGGGTCGGATCAGCTCTGGGGCCGTTGGCGCCCGAGGAACGAGAACTACGCGCCGGGCATCGAATGGCCCGCGCCGACGACGATCCGCATCATCTCGGAGCGCTTCACGAGCGCCGACTCCTACACGTTCACGACGCAAAAAGTCGGGAGCGGGCCGGGAACGGTCGTCGGACGCGACGTGAAGAAGATCCTGGCGGTGCCGAACCCCTACTACGCCAGTTCGAAGTACGAACTTACGCAGTTCGATCGGACGCTCAAGTTCACGAATATCCCCTCCTCGCGGAGCGTCACGATTCGAATCTTCAACCTGGGCGGGGACCTCGTCCGGACGATCCATCGCGAGGCCACGACGGCGGACGAACAGGCCGTGGCCACGATCAACTGGGACCTCAACACCGACCGTAACCTGCCGGTCGCGAGCGGCGTCTACATCTATCGCGTAGACGTGGAAGGGGTCGGCAGCAAGACCGACCGTCTCGCGGTCTTCGTCGAGCAGGAACGGCTCGACAACTTCTAAGGAAGGAGCCGTCATGCGATGCAATGAATGGATTCCTTCCAACGGACGGAGGGGCAGCGTGATGAAGTCGTGGGTGACGAAGGTCCTCGTGCCGGCCGCGCTGCTCGGCGCCGCCGCCGCGGCCTCGGCGGGCGGTCTCGATCGAGTCGGCACGTCGGGCGCCCAGGAGCTCCGCATTCCGGTCGGAGCGTCGTCGATCGCCACGGGCGGATCGACGGTCGCCTTGGGCGGGGGGCTCGCCAATCTCTTCTACAATCCGGCCTCGCTCGCCTCGACGGACGAGTCGCAGGCCCTCGTGTCGTACAGCACCTATCTCGCCGACGCCAAGGTGAACTACGGCGCCGTGGCCACGCATCTCGGGTCGCAGGGCGAGTTCGCCTTCCACGCGAAGGTGCTGAACATCGGCGACATCACGGTGACCACGGAGGACGCGCCGGAGGGGACGGGCGAGATCCTGAGCCCCAACTTCTCCGTCGTGGGCGTCAGCTACGCCCGCCGCATGACTGATCGCGTGCTCCTCGGATTCACGACCTCGTTCGTGAACGAGAAGGTGGCCGACGTCTCGGCCTCCGGCTTCGCGATCGATCTCGGCGTCCAGTACGACACCGGCTGGCGGGGGCTCCGCTTCGGGTTCGCCATGAAGAACGTCGGACCGAACATGCGGTTCGACGGCCCCAACTTCGAGGAGAGGGTGCTGATCCCGGGAAGCGACCCGTCGGCCCAGCCGCACGTCGTGCGCGTGCAGGCGGCGGAGTTCGAAATCCCGACCTACCTCCAGATCGGAATGGCGTACGACCTCCCGATGGGCGAGAACCGTCACGTCGGGCTCTACGGCGCCTTCCAGTCGAACAATTTCTCGACCGACGAGTATCACCTCGGCGCCGACTTCCCGATCGGCGAGTGGCTCAATCTGCGCGCCGGCTTCCAGGGCCAGATGCCGCTCAGCAAGGAGGACCGGCAGCAGGATTACCTCTACTCGTACTCCTACGGGGCGGGGGTGAACTTCAAATTGGGCGACCGGCCATTCCACTTCGATTGGGCGGGTTCCCACGCGGGCGAGTTCTTCGACGACAATCAGCAGTTCTCGGTCGGCCTGACGTTTTGACCGATCGGCAGTCGAACCGGCTGTACCGGGGCGGACCTTCGCGGGTCCGCCCCGCGCCGTTCCGGCCCCGGAGCGCGCGGCGAAGGGCGGCGCTTGTCGCGCTGGCGGCCGCGTTCGCGGCGGTGGCTCCGCTCGCCGTGCCGGCCGCCAAGGCGGCGCCGTTCTTCGACGGCGGCGACGCGATGGCCGCCTCCGAGGGCGCCCGAGGCTACTTCGCGAGCGATCTCGACTCGATCCTCGGGCCCGACCTTCGAGCGGCGCAGATCGGGCTCCTCGCGGTCTCCGTCGATCGCGGCGACACGCTCGTGGCGTACCGGGACGGGCGACGGCTCATCCCGGGGAGCAATACGAAGCTCTTCCCGACCGGGGCGCTCCTCGCGCTCCACGGGGCCGGGGCCGCGCGCACGACGACGATCGAAGCTCGCGGGAAGGTCAAACGGGCCGGCAAGAAGGGCGAGCCGCCTTCGTACGAACTGCGCGGCGACCTCACGCTCCATCCCTGCGGGATGCCCGACGCGGTTCCGCTGCTTCGGCCCGGTTCGCGCGGGCTCCTCGATTCGCTCGCGGTGCTCCTGCGCGCGAGCGGGCTCAAGCGCTTCGAAGGGACGCTCTATGTCGACCGCACGCTCTTCGCGGCCGAGGGATTCCCCGCCGGGTGGGCCCAGGACGACCTCGGCTACTCCTACGGGGCGCCGCTCGGACCCGTGCTTGCGAACGGCAACGCCGCGCTCGTGATCGCAACCGAGGAGAAGGGCGCCCTTCGAGTCCAGCTCGACCCGCCCGAAACGCCGCTCACGATCCGCGTCGGTTCGATCGCCATCGGAGACTCGGGCGCCGTGGGATGGCTCACGCCGAGATGGGGAACCGGCTCGCGCGTCCTCGAACTCTCGGGCATGGTGCCTCGCGGCGGCGCGGTGAAGCGGTCGGTCGCGATGTCGGATCCCGATTCCGCCGCCGCGCTCCTCCTGCTCGCCGCCATGCGACGGGAGGGGATCGAGTTGAAGAAGGTTTCGCTCGGCTTCCTCCTGCCGGGTCGCGACGGAAGCGGCCCCATGGGGCCCGACGCCTGGCGGGGCGTGGAGCCCGACGGCGACCGCGCCTGGAGCGGCGAGGCGACGGTCGCGGGATGGGACTCGGTCTCCGCGGGGCGCGCGGCGACGGTCGCGGCACTGCGATCGCTGCCGGTGGGGGAGGCGATCGGCGCCGTGAACGCGCGGAGCCTGAACATCGAGGCCGAAGGTCTCCTCCGCCTCGCGAGTCCCGCCGGCTGGGCGAAGAGCCGCCGGGAGGGGATCGCGCAGATCTACCGGATGGCGGCCGAATTCGGGATCGACACGCTCGATCTCTCTCTCGTGGACGGGTCGGGACTCTCGCCGCAGAATCTCGCGACGCCCCGGGCGATCGTCCGCTGGCTCGCAAGCTTGGACGCCGCGGAGGCGACGCGCGGCGTGCTCCGGGGAGGACTCGCCGTCGCGGGCGCGCCGGGTTCGACGCTCGAGCGCCGTTTCGTGACGCTGCCCGCCGGCGCCGATCTCCGCGCGAAGACCGGCACGCTCACGAACGTCAGTTCGCTTTCGGGCTACCTTCGCACCGTGGAAGGGGAGGAGATCGTCTTCGCCATGATCGTGAACGCCGCCCGCCGCTCCGTCTCCGCCGCGCGCGACGCCGAGGAGCGGCTCGTCTCCTTCCTCGCCCGCGTGCCGAAGCGCCGCGGGCCGCCCTTCCTGCCGCCCCGGATGGCGCCGCGATGAGCGCCCGCCGCGCCCTCGTCGCGCCGCCGCGTCTTCGACCGGGCGACCGGATCGAATTGGTCGCGCCGTCGGGCCCGGTGAAGCGCCCGCTCGTGCTCGCCGGCGCGCGCCGCCTCGAGGCGGCGGGCTTCCGCGTCACGTTCGCGCGCCACCTCTTCGACCGCCGCGGGCACTTGGCGGGGAGCGACGCCGCGCGCGCGGACGACATGAACCGCGCGCTCCGAGACCGCGACGTCCGCTGCGTCCTGATGGCGCGCGGCGGGTACGGCACGATGCGAATCGCCCCGGCGATCGACTGGTCCGCCATGCGCCGCGACCCGAAGATCTACGCCGGCTTCTCCGACGCGACGTACTTCCACGCGGGCTTCGCGCTCCACGCGGGCGTTCGAACGCTTCACGGACCGAACGCGCAGGGCTTCGGCGGCGCCTCGGCGCGCGAGCTGCGGCGCTGGCTCGCGTGGGTCACGACGCCTCGACCGGACGAGCGCGTGCGCCGATTCCGCGCCCCACGCCGTCTGGCGGGTCCGCGCGGCGCCGTGCGAGGCCGGGTGATGGGTGGGAACCTCGTGCTGCTCCACTACGCGGCGCTCACGGGATTGCTGCCGTCCCTCCGCGGAAGCCTCCTCTTCCTCGAAGAGGTGAACGAAGCCCCTTATCGCGTCGACGGCCTGCTCGCGTCGATGCGGCTCTCCGGCGCGTTCGCGGGGGTGAAGGCGATCCTGCTCGGCGACTTCACGAATTGCGTGCCGCAGAAGGGGCACCGCGAGCTGCCGCTCCGCCAGGTGCTCCTCGACCACCTCGCGCCGCTGGGCGCGCCGGCGGCCGCGGGCCTCCCGGCGGGCCACGGTCGGCGGAACGCGCCGTTTCCCTTGGGGGCGCGAGCGCGGTTCAGTCCGTCGTCCGGGGTGTTGGAATTCGAGGAGGGGCTGGTTTCGTAGTCGCTGCGAATCTGCGGTGGTGGTTCACGCGGCAAT
>DASTSZ010000361.1:0-7899 GCA_035760425.1 Candidatus Eiseniibacteriota bacterium
CCGCCCAATTCCTGGACCAGCTGATCGTAGCGGCCGCCGCCGCCGACGGCGCTCTGCGCCCCGAGGTTCGTCGCGTGCACTTCGAAGACGGTGCGCGTGTAGTAGTCGAGGCCCCGCACGAGCCGCGGCGCGACCTCCACGTCGATGCCGAGCGCCGCGAGACCCTCGCGCACGGCGGCGAAGTGCGCGCGGCAGTCGTCGCACAGGGCGTCGAGCACGCTCGGCGCGCCCGCGAGGATCGGCTGGCAGGACGGGATCTTGCAATCGAGGATTCGGAGCGGGTTCGTCTTGTACCGCTCGCGGTCGTCCTCGCAGAGCTGGTCGAGGTGGCGGCCGAAGTACTCCCGAATCCGGTCGCGGTAGATCGGCCGGCAGACCGAGTCGCCGAGCGAGTTCAAGAGCACCTTCACGTTCGGGAGCCCCACGGCGCGCATGATCGAAACGAATAGATCGATCATCTCCACGTCCGCCGCCGGCTCCTTCGCGCCGAGCAGCTCCGCGCCGATCTGCCAGAACTGCCGGTAGCGCCCGGCCTGCGGGCGCTCGTAGCGGAACATGGGGCCGAGGTAGGAGAGGCGCGCCGGCGTCTCCTGGCGGAGCGCGGGGCTCTCCAGATACGCGCGGACGAGCGGCGCCGTCCCCTCCGGCCGCAGCGTCAGCGAACGCCCCTTTCGATCCTCGAAGGTGTAGAGCTCCTTCCGGACGATGTCGGTCGATTCGCCGACGCTTCGCACGAAGAGTTCCGTCGATTCGAAGATCGGCGTCCGGACCTCGCGGTAGCCGTACGCGCCGAGAATGCGCCGCGCCCGCTCCTCGATGGCCGCCCATCGCTCCGAGTCGGGCGGGACGATGTCGCGCGTGCCGCGCGGCACCTGGAATTTCATCGGTTTCCTTCCTGCTCGGCCCGCGCCGCGCCGCGCCGCAGCGCGCGCGTGCTGACCCACTGCGTGAAGAGGACGGAGAGCGCGATCGCCGTCACGTCCGTCAGCCAATCCCGAACATCGCTGCTTCGGCCGGGCACGCCGCGCTGATAGAACTCGTCGGCGGCGCCGACGGCGGCGCCGAGCAGCATGGTCGCGCCCGCCGCGGCCGCCTTCCCCTTGCCGGTCATCGTGAACCGAATGGCCCGCCCGAGAAGCAGTCCGAGCAGCGAATACTCCAAGAGATGGGCGACCTTGTCCAGATACGGGATGTTCCCGGGGATGTCCTGCCCGTGGATCGACGAGAGGGAGAAGATGAGCCCGACGTACGCGATCGCGGGAAGCCAGTACTTCACGAAGGCCGAGGCGAGGGTCCGACCGTCCGCCCCGGCGCCGCCCGGGGCGCCGTTCACGCGGCCACTCGAGCCAAGGCTTGATCGAGATCCGCGATCAGATCCTGAACCCCTTCGATGCCGACCGAGAGGCGGACGAGGCCGTCCGTGATCCCCACCGCCGCCAGCTCGTCCGACGAGTAGGTCGAGTGGGTCATGGAGGCGGGATGCTCGATGAGGGTGTCGCAATCGCCGAGGCTGACCGCCAGCGTCATCAGCTCGACGGAATTGAGGAGCGTGACGCCCGCCTTGCGGCCGCCCTTCAGTTCGAACGCGAGCATGCCGCCGAACCCGGTCATCTGCTTCGCCGCGATCTCGTGCTGCGGATGCGTGCGGAGCCCCGGGTACCAGAGGCGCGCGACCTTCGGATGGAAGTTGAGGAACTGCGCGATCTGCATCGCGTTCTCCGAATGCCGCTCCATGCGCACGGGGAGCGTCTTCAGGCCGCGGAGGAGGAGCCAGGCGTTGAAGGGGCTCAGGATGCCGCCCAGGTCCCGGATCAGCTCGAACCGCGCCTTCTGGACGAAGTCCTTCGTCCCCACGATGACGCCCGCCACCGTGTCGCCGTGTCCGCCGATGTACTTCGTGGCGCTGTGGATGACGACGTCGGCGCCGAGTTCGAGCGGACGCTGGTAGTAGGGCGTCGCGAACGTATTGTCGACGATGAGCGGAATCCCGTGCCGGCGGCACTCGCGCGCGCAGAGGCGGAGGTCGACGATCGAGAGCGTCGGGTTCGCGGGCGTCTCCACGAAGAGAAGCCGGGTCTTCGAGTCGACGGCGCGCGCCAGCGCCTCCGGATCGTTCGCGTCGATCGTGCGAGCCTCGATGCCGAAACGCGGGAGGAGATCGTTGAAGAGCTTGTGCGTGCCGCCGTAGAGCGTGTGGGCGGCGACGAGGTTGTCCCCGGCGCGCACGAGGGAGAGGACCGCCGTGGTGGTGGCGGCCATGCCGCTCCCGGTCGCGAGCGCCGCCTCGCCCCGCTCCAAGAACGCCATTTCCCGTTCGAACGCGGCCTGCGTCGGATTGCCGAGGCGGGTGTAGAAGTACCCCTCTTGCTCGCCCGCGAAGATCGCGGCGCCCTCTTCGGCGCTGCCGAAGGCGAACGTGCTGCTCTGATAGATGGGCGTGGAGACGGCGCCCGTGGCCGGATCGGCACCGCCGGAGCCGTGGACGCAGAGGGTGTTGAACGACAGGCGAGAGGGATCTCGCTGCTTCATCGGGACCTCATCGGGGGAACCGGGCGGGCCGTCCGGTCCCCCGATCGATTTCCCTACGGTATGTCGTAACGCCGGACGCTCCAGAGATTGGTGCCGCGCCGTTCCGTGGCGAAGACGCCGTTCAATCCGTAGCGGTCCTGCCGATTCGAGACGAAGAAGATCGTCGTGCCGTCCTTCGAGAAGCGCGGATGCGAGTCGTCGGCCGGACCGAACGTGACCTGTTTGGCCTGACTGAAGTCGGTGGCGTTCGTCGCCAGGATCCAGAGGTCGCGGTCGGTCTTCGACGGGTCGCGCCGCGAGAAGACGATGTAGTTTCCGTCGGAGGACCAGTCGGGCTCGGCGATCGTGGTGTCCGCCACCCAGATCTGATCCGTCCCCGGCGGTGTGTCCGTGAAGAGAAGCGTCTTGAACTTCACGACGCCGCGCCGCGTCTGTCCGACGAGATTGAAGAAGTCGATCGACGGCGTGACGATCGAATCGGGCGGCGTGAGCGCCGACCCCCCCGGACCCCAGTTCGCGGGCAGGTAGGAGTAGGTGATGATGCTCGAGCCGGAGAATCCGGTGTTCATGAACCGAACCGGCGCCACCGGATTCATCACGTCCCGGTACCAGAGCTTCGGAAGGTTCACGATCGTCGTGTCGGTGGCGTACATGAGGAAGCCGCCGTTCCACGCGAAACGCGGATTCGAGACGTAGCGCTGCAGCTGCGAATTGCCCTGGGTCAGCTTCGTGGCCGTGAGCGTGTCGGCGCCGGACCACGGCATGAGCCAGATCGAGGTCGAATCGGTCGTCCGGCGGCGCCCGGCGAAGGCCACCATCTGCTCGTCCCCGCGCGGCGTGGGCGACGTGACCGTCCAGAAGTCGCTGCTCAGCTTCTCGGACGCGCCGAGGGGCGACGAGACGCGGTAGACGTCGCCTTCCCCCGTGAGGTTGTTCCGGAGCTGGGCGAAGACGAGCGCGCCGTTCGTCGAGGGCGCGACGTCGTACTGGATGGCGATGTCCCGCGTCCAGCGCTCGTAGAGATTGTCCACGTACATGGGGAACGCGGTCGACTTGAAGTAGTAGACGGGCGGATTGACGCCGGTGTCGGTGGCCTCGACGGAGACCACGATGGTGTCGGTCCCGACCGCGTCGGGCGGCGTCCAGACCGCCGTGGGTCCCGTGGAGTCCGAGAGCACGCCGGCGGTGGCCCGCCAGTGGATGGTGAGGGTGAGGCCGTTGACGTTCGTGATGAGGGCTTGGAGGTCGTTCGGGATGCCTCGTACCGACGGCTCCCCGGTGAGGTTCTTCACCCCCGTGATGATCGGAGAATACGAACCCGCGTTGTCGACCTTCTTATCGTCTTCGGAGCAACCGGCGACCGCCACAAGCATGAGGGCGCCCGCCAATAGGCCATGAAACGACTTCATGGAAGGGATTGACTCCTTTCTGGGGGACGGCAGGTGATGGCGGAACGGTACCAGGGGGGCGGCCCCGGCGTCAACCCGGCCGTTGGGCGGAAATCCTTATAGAAACCGGCTCTCGGCGTCGCGAAGGATGTCGAGAAACTGCTTGGGGGTGGCGCACTGGCGGAGGGAGGTCCGGATCGACTCCTCCTTGAGGAGCCGGGAGACGTTGGCGAGCGCCTTCACGTGGGGCCCGCGGAGGCTCTCGGGCGACACGAGCAGGATGAAGAGGGTCGCCGGCTCGCCGTCCATCGTGTCGAACTCGACGCCCGCCGGGCTGACGGCGCACGCCGCGACGAGGTGGTCGAGGAGCCGCGTCTTGCCGTGGGGGATGGCGACGCCGTTTCCGATGCCGGTCGACATCATCGACTCGCGCTGCAGGACCTTGCTGAGGATCTCGCCCTTCGTGTTCACCCCGTGCGCCGTCTCGAGCAACTGAACCAGTTCTTTGATGCACGACTCCTTGTCGCGAGCCGTGAGGGAAAGACTGATCGATTGCTCGTTCAAAAGCTCGGAAAGGCGCATGAATAGACCGACCGTCATGGACCTCGTCGGGGTGAAATGGACTTCGATCGGTAGCCGGCGACGCGAACCGCCACGCTAGCCGCGCGTCGTCGAGGGCGTCAAGCGGAAAACGCCCCGGCGCTTGCGGTTTCGGGCTTTTCGACCCGCTCGAAGCGGAGCGCGTCGGCGACCCCGCCCGCGGCGTCGGCGAGACGGACGCGGATCCGGTCGCCGGGCCGGAATTCGCCCTGGAGGATCCGGCGCGCGAGCGGATTCTGGACGAGCCGCTCGATCAGCCGGCGTAGCGGACGAGCGCCGTAGACCGGGTCGTACCCCTCCCGCGCCAGGAACGCGAGCACCTCGGCGTCGGCGTCGAGCGCGAGGTCCCGATCGCGGAGCCGCGCCTCCACCTTCTTCAATTCGAGCGTCACGATCGTCTCGAGCGCCTCCATGGAGAGCGGGTCGAAGACGAGGATCTCGTCGATTCGGTTCAGGAGTTCGGGACGGAAGTGGCCGCGAAGCGCCTCGAGGAGTCGCGCGCGCATCGGCTCGCCGCCCGCGCCCCCCTGCTCGAGGATCAGATCGCTCCCGATGTTGCTCGTCATGACGACCAGGGCGTTCTTGAAATCGACCGTGCGGCCTTGGCCGTCGGTGAGCCGCCCGTCCTCGAGAATCTGAAGGAGGACCTGCGCGACGTCGGGGTGCGCCTTCTCGATCTCGTCGAGGAGGATGACGCTGTAGGGGCGTCGCCGCACGGCCTCGGTGAGCTGCCCGCCCTCCTCGTAGCCGACGTACCCGGGGGGCGAGCCGACGAGCCGGGCGACCGCGTGCTTCTCCATGTACTCCGACATGTCGATGCGCACCATGGCGCGCTCGTCGTCGAAGAGAAACTGCGCGAGGGCGCGCGCCAGCTCGGTCTTCCCGACGCCCGTCGGGCCGAGGAAGAGGAAGGAGCCGAGCGGCCGGTTCGGATCCTGAAGCCCCGCCCGCGCGCGGCGGACGGCGTCCGATACCGCGCGGACCGCCCGCGACTGCCCGACCACGCGCTCCTCGAGCCGCGCCTCCATGCGGAGGAGCTTCTCGAGCTCGCCTTCCAGGAGCCGCTGCACCGGCACGCCGCTCCAGCGCGCCACCACCTCGGCGATGTCCTCCTCGTCGACTTCCTCTTTCAGGATCTTCAAGTCCTTCTGCAGCGCCGCCAGCGCCGCCGTCTCGGCGGCGAGCTGCTTCTCGAGCTTCGGCAGGTCGCCGTGGCGGATGCGCGCCACCCGCTCGAGGTCCGCGTCGCGTTCGGCGCGCTGCTGGTCGAGCTTCAACGCCTCCATCCGTTCGCGGATCTCGTGAATGACCTGGATGCGCGCGCGCTCCTTCTCCCAGTGCGCGCGGAGCCGGGCCAGCTCCTTCTCCGTTTCGCCGATCTCCGCCTCGATGTCGCTCCGCCTGGCTTTCGACGCCTCGTCGCGCTCCCGCTTCAGCGCCAGGCGTTCCACCTCCAACTGCCGCTTCCGTCGCTCGAGCGTGTCGATCTCCGCCGGAAGGCTGTCGATCTCGATGCGGAGCCGCGAGGCCGCCTCGTCCACTAGGTCGATCGCCTTGTCGGGCAACTGGCGGTCGGGGAGGTAGCGATGCGAGAGCACGGCCGCGGCCACGAGGGCCGAGTCCTGGATCTTCACCTTGTGGAACGTCTCGTAGCGCTCGCGGAGCCCGCGGAGGATGGCGATCGTCTGGTCGACCGTCGGCTCGCCGACGAAGACCGGCTGGAAGCGCCTTTCGAGCGCCGCGTCCTTCTCGATTCGCTTCCGGTACTCGTCGAGCGTCGTCGCGCCGACGCAGTGGAGTTCGCCCCTCGCGAGCGCCGGCTTCAGGAGGTTCGACGCGTCGAGCGCGCCTTCCGCGGCGCCCGCGCCGACGAGCGTGTGGAGTTCGTCGATGAAGAGGATCACTTGGCCCGCCGAGCGCGTCACTTCCTTCAGCACCGACTTCAGCCGCTCCTCGAACTGGCCGCGGTACTGCGCGCCCGCGAGGAGCGCGCCCAGGTCGAGCGCGAGAACGCGTCGCGACTTGAGCCCCTCGGGGACGTCGCCGCTCACGATCCGCTGCGCCAAGCCCTCGGCGATGGCGGTCTTTCCCACGCCGGGCTCGCCGATCAGGACGGGGTTGTTCTTCGTTCGGCGGGAGAGAACCTGGATGACGCGCCGGATCTCCTCGTCGCGGCCGATGACCGGATCGAGCGAGCCCTTCCGCGCCGCCTCGGTCAGATCGCGGGCGTACTTCGCGAGCGCCTGGTACTTCTCCTCGGGATCGGGACTCGTCACCGACTCCCCGCCGCGGATTTCGAGGAGCGCGTGGTAGACCGCCTCGCGCGTCGCGCCCCGCTCGCGGAGGAGATCGCCCGCCTCGGACGTCGCGCCCGGGTCGAGCATGGCGAGGAGGAGATGCTCGGTGCTGACGAATTGATCCTGGAGCCGCTCCGCCTCGACGAACGACTGTTCGAGGATCCGGCTCAGCGCGGGGGCGAGGACGATCTGCCGGCCGCCGGACACCTTCGGGAGCCGCGCCAGGCGGCCCTCGGCGGCGTTCTCGAGCGCGCCGGCGTCGACGCGCGCGGCCTCGAGGACCGCGCGAACGGCGCCCACCTTCTGGCGAAGGAGCGCGAGGAGCAGATGGTCGGGGCGAACCTCGGGATGACCCGCGCGGGTCGCGTCCGATTCGGCCTGGGCCAGGGCTTCCTGGCTCTTCGTGGTGAATTTTTCGAATCGCATGGAACTCGACCGGGCCGGGGCGATCCCCGGCCGACGACGATCGCTCGACGCCCGCGTCTAGGGTTTGGCGGCCAGCCGCTCCCGCGCGAGGCGCGCTTCGTCGCTCTTGGGAAACCGCGTGATCACCGCGCGGAACGCTTTCTTCGCGTCCTCGATCCGGTTCATCCGCGCGTGGGCGTACCCCGACTTGAGGAGCGCCGCGGCCACCTTGTCCCCCTTGGGATATCGCGACACGACTTTCTCGTAGGCGTCGATCGAGCCGTCGAAGTCGCCGGTCGCGTAGAGGCATTCCCCGACCCAGTACTGCGCGTTGTCCGAACGCTCCGTGTCGGGATAGTGCTTCAGGTATTCGACGAACGCCTGGCGCGCCAGGTCGTAGCGGCCCGACGAGAGATCGGCGTAGGCCGCGTTGTAGGCGCTCTCGGGATCGAGGATCGCCGTGGAGTCGCGGCCCATGGAGCCGGACGCGCGCGCGCTGTCGGCGCGGGCGATCCGCTCTCTCACGTTGTCGACCTTCGCCGCGACGCTGCTGAACCGCTCGCCCGACGCGTCGACCTTCCCTTCGATCACCTCGAGGCGGGCGGAGAGATCGTTCAGCCGCGTTTCGCTGTTCGCGCGCGTGGCCTGGACCGATTCACGCGTCGTCTCCACCTTCTTGT
>DASTSZ010000362.1:0-3410 GCA_035760425.1 Candidatus Eiseniibacteriota bacterium
GATGGCCGTGCGCGACCTCGATCTCTCGGCGGGCGGGAGCGGCGCGAGGATTCGCGTCCTCGGCAACCGCGGGGTCAACGGCATCGACGGCGTCGTCTCGAGCGCGCTCGGCGCGAGCGCCGCGGCGGACGGTCCGCTCGCGGCCGTGGTCGGCGACCTCTCCTTCCACCACGACCTGAACGCGCTCGCCGCGATCCGCGAAGGGCGCGCCGCCGCCACGATCGTCGTCGTGAACAACGACGGCGGCGGCATCTTCTCGTTCCTCCCCGCGGCGCGCCACGAAGTCGCCTTCGAACGCTACTTCGGAACGCCCCACGGGCTCGACGTGGCGAAGGTCGCGTCGCTCTACGGCGTCCCCTACGCGCGCTGCGCGAGCGCCGAGGAACTCCGCGCGCGCGCGGGCGCCTCGCTCGCCGCGCGGACGACGGTGATCCTCGAGGTCCGCACCGAGCGCGGAGCGAATCGCGACGCGCATCAAACCCTCGCCGACGCGGTCCGCCGCGCGGTGGAGGGCGCGGCGTGAGCGCGGCGCCCTTCCCGCTCGAGACACGCGCGGTTCGCGGACTCGCGTACGGCGTGCGCGCGCTCGGCGCGGAGGACGCCCCGGCGGTGCTCTTACTCCACGGCTTCGCGGGGTCGAGCGAGGACTGGGCCGGGCCGGCGGCGTCGCTCGCGGCGGCCGGCTATCGCGCGATCGCGGTCGATCTCCCGGGCCACGGCGCGACCGCGGCGAGTTCGGCCGCGGCGGGCGCGGCGCGGTGCTCGATGGCGGAGACGGCGGCCGACCTCGTCGCGCTGCTCGACGCCCTCGGGATCGCCCGGGCGCACCTCGTCGGCTACTCCATGGGCGGCCGCATCGCGCTGGCCACGGCGCTCGTGCACCCCGATCGCGTCGACACGCTCACGCTCGAGAGCGCGGCGCCCGGCATCGCCGATCCCGCCGAGCGCGCCGATCGCGTCCGCGCGGACGAGGCGCTCGCGGCCGCGATCGAGACGCGCGGCCCCGTCTGGTTCGCCGAAACCTGGAGCGCGCTGCCGATCTTCGAGAGCCAGCGCTCGCTTCCCGAGGCGACGCGAGCCGCGCTTCGCCGCCGCCGCGAGAAGTGCGACCCGGCCGGCCTCGCGGCCTCGCTTCGCGCCGTCGGGCAGGGCGCGCAGCCCTACGTCGGCGATCGGCTCGGCTCGTTTCCGCGCCCGACGCTCCTCGTCACCGGCGCACTCGACGCCAAGTACGTCGCGCTCGCCGCGGCGATGACGCCTCGCTTCCCGTCGGCGCTCCACGTCGTGATCCCCGGCGCCGGCCACAACGTCCATCTGGAACAACCGGAATGGTTCGCGCGATCGCTTCTCACGCACCTCCGCCGCCGGGCCGAGCGCGTGCCGCACGAATCCACCGCGACCCCGTGAAGGAGACCCTCATGACCATCCGCCCCGCCCTCGCCTGGAAATCGGCCGGGGAATTTCAGGACATCCGATACGAGAAGGCCGAGGGGATCGCGAAGATCACGATCAACCGACCCGAGGTCCGTAACGCGTTCCGCCCCCGGACCGTGAAGGAACTGATCGCGGCGTTCGAGGCCGCGCGCGAGGACGCCGAGGTCGGCGTGATCATCCTGACGGGCGCCGGCGACGAGGCCTTCTGCAGCGGCGGCGACCAGCGCGTGCGCGGAAACGCCGGCTACGTCGGCGAGGACAAGGTCCCGCGGCTGAACGTGCTCGACCTGCAGCGCCAGATCCGGACGCTCCCGAAGCCGGTCGTCGCGATGGTGGCGGGCTTCGCCGTCGGCGGCGGGCACGTGCTCCACGTCGTCTGCGACCTCACGATCGCGGCCGAGAACGCGCGATTCGGACAGACGGGCCCGAAGGTCGGCTCCTTCGACGGCGGCTTCGGCTCGTCCTATCTCGCGCGCATCGTCGGGCAGAAGAAGGCGCGGGAGATCTGGTTCCTCTGCCGCCAGTACGACGCGGCGCAGGCGCTCGAGATGGGCCTCGTGAACACGGTCGTTCCGCTCGAGCGGCTCGAGGAGGAGACGGTCGCCTGGTGCCGCGAGATGCTCGCCATGAGCCCGCTCGCGCTGCGCGTGCTGAAGGCCGCGCTGAACGCCGACTGCGACGGGCAGACGGGGCTCCAGGAACTCGCGGGCAACGCCACGCTCCTCTACTACATGTCCGCGGAGGCGCAGGAGGGGCGCGACGCGTACGTGCAGCGCCGGAAGCCCGACTTCTCCAAATTCCCTCGCCTTCCGTAGCGTGACGACGACGTCCGCGCCTCCCTCGGCGCGCCGCGTCTGGCTGGCGGCCCTCCGCCCGCCGACGCTCGTCGCGGCCGTCGTTCCGGTCGTCGTGGGCGCGGCGCTGGCCTACCGCGACTATCGGTTCCGCCTCGGCCCCGCGGCCGCCGCGCTCCTCGGCGCGCTCGCCATTCAGGTCGGGACGAATTTCGCGAACGATCTCTACGACTTTCGAAAAGGGGCCGACTCCCCCGCGCGCATCGGGCCGCCGCGCGTGCTGCCGCTCGGATGGCTCGCGCCCGAAACCGTGCGACGCGCGATGATCGCCGCCTTCGCGGTCGCCGTGCTCGCCGGCGTCTACCTCGTCGCCGCGGCGGGCTGGCCCGTCGTGGCCATCGGCCTGGCGTCGATCGCGGCGGGCGTCGGCTACACGAAGGGACGCTACGCGCTCGCCTACCACGGTCTCGGCGACGCCGCCGTCTTTCTCTTCTTCGGGCTCGTGGCGGTCGCGGGAACCTACTTCGTGCAGGCCCGCCTCGTCACGCCGCTCGCCTTCCTCGTCGCCGTTCCCGTCGGCTGCCTCTGCACGGCGATCCTCGTCGTGAACAACGTGCGCGACCTCGAGACCGATCGCGCCGCCGGGAAGCGGACGCTCGCGGTGCGGCTGGGGCGAAGCGGCACGCGTCTCGAGTACGGCGCGTTGCTCGCGATCGCCTTCGCGGTGCCGCTCGCGCTCTGGGTTCGCGGCTCGCTCTCGTTCGTCTCGCTCCTCCCCTTCGCGACGGCCTCCCTCGCGTGGCGCACGCTCGGAACGGTCCTCTCGACGGACGACGGACCCGCGCTGAACGGCGCGCTCGTCGACACCGCGCGGCTGCACGGCCTCTTCGGCCTTCTCTTCGCCGCCGGGATCGCCGTCTCCGGGCCGGGGCGCTGACCATGGCGACCGGCGCCCTCACGGGCATGCGCATCGGCGCGTACCGATTCCCGTTCCGCGAGCCCTGGCCCTCCGCCGAAGGGCCGCAGACCGCGCGCGAGGGGCTCTTCGTCGCGCTCGAGGACGACGAAGGGCGGATCGGCGTCGGCGAGAGCGCGCCCTTCCCCGGATTCGGCATGGAGTCGCTCGCCTCGAGCCGCTCGGCGCTTCATCTCGCCGCGCGCTTCGTGCCGGGACTTCCGCCC
>DASTSZ010000363.1:0-2770 GCA_035760425.1 Candidatus Eiseniibacteriota bacterium
GCGGCGCCCTGGACACGGGGATGCGAATCGTGCGGGACAGCGAATGCCCGAACTGCCGGCGCGACCTCCACGCCTGCGTCCAGTGCCGCCACTACGATCCCCACGCCCACAACAAGTGCCGCGAAACGAACGCCGAGTGGGTCACCGACCGGGAGCGCCGCAATTTCTGCGACTACTTCAAACTGAATCCCGCCGGCCGCGCCGGCGCCGCGAGCGGCCGCGCCGATACCGCCCGGAAGAAGCTCGACGACCTCTTCAAGACCAAGGAGCCCGACACCGAATGAAGCTCGACGTCCTCGTCTTCGGCCCGCACCCCGACGACGCCGAAATCGGCGCCGGCGGACTCCTCCTCAAGATGAAGGACCTCGGCTACGCGACCGGCATCTGCGACATGACGACCGGCGACATGGGCTGGGGCACGCCGGAGCAGCGCGTGGCGGAATGCGACGAGGCGGCGAAGATCTTGAAGCTCGACGCGCGCGTGAACCTCGACCTGGGCGACAACCGGATCGAGGACACGTTCGAGAATCGCTGCAAGGTGGCGGGCGTCATTCGCGAGTTCCGGCCGCAAATCATCTTCGCGCCCTACTACCGGCTGCCGATCGGGCGCGGCCTCGGGCACAACGATCACTGGAAGACCGGCATCCTGGCGTCCCAGGCGTACAACCTGGCGCACCTGCGGAAGGCGCCCGTCCCCGGCGACGCCTATCAGGCGCGCGCGATCTACTACTACTACATCCCGCCCGGCACGCGGCCGACCTTTGTCGTCGACGTCACGCCCTACTTCGACACCTGGGTGAAGGCGCTCGAGGTCCACCGCACGCAATTCAGCAATCCCGACAAGCCGAAGCTGAAGCCGACGCAGCAGGCGCTTCCGGAGGTCGTGGAGATGCAGGCGAGGAGCCACGGCTGGTCCATCGGGACGAAGTACGCGCAGGCGTTTCTCGCGGCGTCCCCGCTGCGGATCGCGAATCCGATGGAGCTGGTGAAGGAGATCGAGCCCCGGCCGTAGGGCGGCGCCGCGAGTGTTCGCGGCGCGAATCACGCGGGAGGCGCTACGGTTCGACGACGGGCTTGTCGAGCAGGTCCCCGATCTTCTCCGGGTCGGTGACGGGGCCTCGCCACCCCGACGTGGTCCAGCGGTAGATGGCGGGCGACTTCGCGTCCGGCGGCGCGCCGCCATCCCACGAGTGATTCGAGCCGGCGCCCGGCAACGAGAGAAGGGACCGCACGGCGACGTTCAGGCCCGGAGCCTCCCGGGCCGCCGTTCGAAGCTTCATCGCAAGGTCGCCGCCCGCCTCGTTGATCCTTCCCCCGATGACGAGCAGTCGAACGGGCTCTTGGCGCAGTCGGAGCGCCAACTCCGCCCGCCCTGGATCCATGACGATCTTGTCGCCCGACTGAAGGAGGCGCGACGTTCGTTCGGCGACCTCGCGGTCCTCCGCCCGCCCGTTGATCCACGACCGCCGCAGAAAGAAAGTCGCCGCCTCGATGTTCGCGCGTTCCGGCCTGTCGCCGGCGCGCAGCCTTCCGACGGCGACGGTATCCCGAGGCGCGTAGCGAAAGCCGCCCGCCCCGGGGTCTTCGAGATTCGAGCGCATCCAGACGGCGAGCGTATCGGACCGATCGAGCCAGGTCGCATCCCCCGTGTCCTGATAGGCGTCGAGAAGCGCGTTCCCCAGGGCGGCGTGATCGGCCAAGAGCCCTTCGCCCGACCGGATCCGATCATGCTCCGCGTGGAAGAAGGACCCGTCGGGTCGCCTCATCTTCGCCAGCATGTCCCGAAGCGGCACAAAGGGCAGCCCGCCGGGCGTCGCGGTCCGCCGGGACACGGAAAGCGCCGAGATCATGCGCGCCGACGCATCGGTCACGCAGGTCGGGGAGACCGGCAGGGCCCCTTGCTTGGCGCGCGCGCCTCGGCTGAGTCGGAAGTAGACGTCCCCATCCATCCAGCTCCCGTCGTGCCGGCGAAGATCCGGCCCGACCGCGACGCGCCACGTGGTTTCGGCCAGCGTCCCTTTGCCGGCTCGCTGCCGCTTCAGCATCTCATTCGCCACGAACTCGCTCACGCGCGCCGCGGCAACCTTGAACCGCTCCTCTCCCGTCGCCCGATGGACGCGAGAGAGGATGGAAAGCGCCGCCGCCTGCTCGTCCAGCAGCCGTTCGTACCGGATCTTCGTCCAGTCGGGCGAGAGCGCGAAGCGGAAGAAGCCGCCGTCCACGGAGTCCTGCAGCGCCAGCGCCGCGGCCGTCGCGCGCACGGCGAGCGCTCGGATGCTGTCGTCGCGCTTCGCATCGGCGGCGCGCAGGAGAAAGGAGATCGCGTCCCAGTGCGCGGTCTTCGGCGCGTTGCCGAAGCCGCCGTTCACCTTGTCCTCCGACTCCCGGAGCGCGGCGATGTTCTGATCGATGTACGCCTCGTCGGTGATCGAGGGCGGCAGTAGGGAATCGGGCGCCCATGTCCTCTCGACGGCGCGCTCCGCCTCCACGACCTTCCGGTCCACGATCGCGCGATTCGTTCGGTAATACCTCACGGCCTCGGCGAGGAACTGGTGAAGGTCGGGCGGCGGGAGGTAGGTCTTCGCGAGGAGGAGGTGTCCGTTCGCGCTGAGAACGCCCGTGGTGGGCCAGCCGTTGGTCAAATAACGATCGCCGATGTCGGGCCGGAGATCGTAGTCGACGCGAATCGGGATGTAGTGGGCGGCGATCTCCGCGACGACGGCGCTGTCGGTGTAGGACTCCTCCCCCATGACCCGGCACCAATGGCACC
>DASTSZ010000364.1:0-2229 GCA_035760425.1 Candidatus Eiseniibacteriota bacterium
ACCTCGGGCCGGGCCGGCGCCTTCCATGCCAGGGTCGCCGCCTTGCCGAAGTCGAACTCGCGGTCGTAGTCGTACCAGACCGACGAAGCCAGGGCCGTACCGGCGAATCCGAGGAACGCCGCCGCCATCGCGATCACCGCCATCCACTTCTTCATGACACTCTCCTTGGTTTGGTTGTGGTTGATTCGTTTGTCGGTTTCACACGTGATTCGTTCGATCGTCGATACCCGCCCCCCTTACATCTTCCCGATACGCACCTCCTCGGAGCCGAGCGGCAGGGTGTAGAGGCTCCCATCGTCGGCGATGGTCCAATCGCCGCGACGTACGCCGTTCACGCCGTTCGCGAAGAGCCGCCGCGCCAGGAATCCGTCGGGCGCCGGGAGCAGGTGGTAGTAGACGAGGAGCTTCACGCTCGCATCGTTCGCCAGGCGGGCGGCTTCCTCGGGGGAGATGTGGTAGTCCTGCACGTCGTGCATGATCGCCTCGGTGCGGCCGCGGCCGACGGAGTGCGCCGCGGACTCGAGCGACTTCGTCATCGAGCGGGAGATCGCCTCCGACACGAGGATGTCCGCGCCCGCCGCGCTTTGGATCAAGGGCGCGTGGTACTTGAGGTCGCCGCTCACGACCACCGAGCGCCCCTTGTAGTCGAAGCGATACGCATAGGCGGGCTCGATCGGCGCATGGTCGACTTCGATCGCGGTGATGCGGAGATCGCCGTCCTCGAGCACGAGACCGGTGCGATCCTTCGCGGGCGTCGGCGCACCGTCGAGCGTGACCGTGTGCGCCGTCATGCCCCACGCCGCCGACGGCATGACCTTCTCGCCGTGGTGCGCGGTGCGATAGCCCTGGTCGAGCCGGTACGCCATGTTGAATCCGCCGACGAGGCTGTCGACGCCGGGGCCGCCGTAGACCGCCAGCGGCTTCTCGCGACCGCCCGCCCAGGTCTGCAGCTGGAGTTCGCCCAAGTCGCCGATGTGATCCGAGTGGAAGTGCGTGATCAGGACGCCGCCGATCTTCGAGAGCGGAATGCCCCAGAGCACGAGGTTCTCGACCGATTCGGGGCCGGAGTCGACGACCCAGAACTTGCCGCCGGCGAAGACCACTACGCTCGCCTTGGCGCGCGAGGCGCTCGGGAGCGGCGCCGAGGAGCCGGCGATGGCGACGCGAAGGGCGTCGTCCACCAGGGGCGCCGTGTTGGTCCGCGCGGAGAGCTGCATGGCCGCCTTGTCGAAGATCGACTGCTGCACGGCCGGCGTGAGAAGGGCCGCGGCCGACGCGACGATCAGGACGGCGAGCGCCGCGAGCGCGATCTTCAGGGGCTTGTGCGTCTCGTGCGCCGGGACCGGATCGGACGGGGCGCCGAGGCTCCGCGCGTAGAGGACGAGGGCGACGAGCGCGCCGAGTTCGAGCGCGAGTTCGCGGGAGCCGATGCCGACTCCTCCGTCGACGAGCCAGCCGGCCGCGCGTCCGCCGATGACCGCGGCGAGGATCACGGCGGCGGCGATGAGTCCGGCGCGACGCTTGGTCCAGGCGCCGGCGCCGCAGAGGAGCGCGAGTCCGAGGAAGAGACCGCCCAAGTCGGCGCGGAGGTTGACGAGGCCGAGGCCGCGGACCGCCTCGATGCCGAACTGCTGCGCCGCCTGCTCCGGCACGACCCAGAATTCGATGCCGATCACGGCGAAGAGGACCGCGACGAGGCCCACCAGGATTCGACTGACGAGGATCATGATTCGGTTCCTTTCCGTATTCGTGTGGTTAGGCCGCCGCGACGGTCGTCGCGGGGCGCGAGTTCAGGGACGAGCCCGCCGGCTGACGCTTGGCGAGCACGCGCTGCATCATCAGTCGGGCCACCATCGGGCCCGCGTTCTGGTTCTGGCCGGTGACGAGATCTCCGTCGACGACGTAGTGGTTCGCGAAGAAGTCCCGCACCGGGTGCCGCACGCCTTCGAAGATCGCGCCGGCCGCACGCAGCGCCGATTCCGGATGGAGCGGCGTGATGCCGACGCCGAGCTGATGGATCTGTCGATCGGTGACCGCCGTGAGCCGGCGGCCCTTCACGAGGAGTTCGCCGTCCGGACGCCGGGCGCGAAGGAGTCCCAGCGGGCCGTGACAGATGCCGCCGAGGACGCGACCCGCCGCGTAGGCGGCGCTCACGCGGGCGCCGAGTTCCTCGGACTGCCCGAGATCGAACGCGGCGCCCCAGCCGCCGGCGAAGTAGACGAGGTCGTA
>DASTSZ010000365.1:0-2315 GCA_035760425.1 Candidatus Eiseniibacteriota bacterium
CATCAGAAGGAAGCCGGCCACGAATCCCGCGGCCGCCCGCCCGCGTCCCAGCGCCTCGAGCGCCGATCCGCCCTTCGCCTGCGCCTGCGCCAGGATCCGCACGACCTGGAAGATCGCCCCCGCGCCGATCCCGAGGAAGAGGAGCGACAACGGATCGGAGTAGGTGAACGCCCCCGCCCACGTCCCGAGGATCGTCGGCCCGCCGCCGATCAATCCCAAGAGGATCAGATTTCGCGTCGACGCGCTCCCTTCGACCAGCGGCGAGAGAATGGCGAGCCCCTCGGTCGTGTTGTGGAGCGTGAAGCCGATGATGAGGAACGACCCGAGCGCCACTTCGCCGAGCGTGTAGGCGGCGCCGATCGCGAGCCCCTCGCCGAGGTTGTGCAGCCCGATTCCGACCGCGATCAGGATGGCGAGGCTGAGCCCGCTCGGCTTCCCCTCGCCGCGCGTGAGCGCCCGTCCGGCGGCCGTGATGCCCAGGAAGGCGGCGACGCCGCCGAGCGCCACGAGGAGCACGCCGTTCACGAACGACGGCACGCGTCCCGCGACCTCGAGGGCCTCCTTCAGCGTGTCGATGCCGAGGAAGACGAGGAGCCCCATCGTGAGGGCGAGCCAGAAGTCGAGCCACGCGCGCGGCGCGGCGCGAAGGGCGGGGAGCCAGAGGAGTCCGAGGAAGACCGGCGCCACGCCGACGTAGACGCCGAGCAGGGCGAAGACCATGAGGAGGCGCGCGCTCGGCGCGGGCGTCCTCATGGCGATGTCGATCGTCTTCGCGTGGCGGATGCCGTTCCCGCTCAGGACCGTCACCGTGTAGGGCTCGCCCTCGAGCCAGTCGTAGGGAATCGAGATCGTCGCGGGGGCGAGGCGGGCGAGCGTGCGATCGGGCGCGATGGAGAAGTCCCAGAGCGCGTCGTTCACGAGGATCTGCCCGACGTGGAGCGGCTCGGGGCCCTCGTTTCGGACGTGGAGGACGATCTCCTGCGGCTTGAACTCCACCCGCTCGAACGCGAGCGTCTCGATCGGCGCGGGCGTGAGGGCGAGGAGCCGGCTTCCGCCGTTCGCGAACCAGACGACCATCGCCGTCACGAGCACGATCGGGAGGAGCGCGGCGGCGATCGCCTTCCAGCCGTTCATCGGCCCGGCCTCACTTCGTCACCTCGAACTGGCCCAGCCATCCGAGATCGGCGAACTCGTTCTGGTGCGCGTGGAAGAGATAGCGTCCCGGGTAGGGGTACTTGAACTCCAAGATCGCCCGCTCCGCCTGTCCGAGCGTCACGACGTCGGTGAAGGCGCTCGGCGTGAGGCTCGTGCCGGTGGGATAGACGTGGAAGAAGGTCGCGTGCGTGTGCATCGAGTTCACGAGATCGAATTCGGTGATGTTCACGAGATAGACGCGCTGCAGTTCGTTCACCTTCACCGGAATCGGGTAGTCGCGGAAGTAGACGTTCGCGAATCCGTTCACGGTGTAGATCTCGTTCTCGGAGCCGTCGAGGTCGGTGTCGAAGCCGTTCATCATCATCACCATCTCGCGGGCCGGCGGGCGCGGCGTCTTCGGGTCGATGATGAGGACGCCGTAGAGGCCGCGGGCGATGTGCATCTTCGCCGGCATCGTATGGCAGTGGTAGAGATGGAGGCCGAACGGCGCGGCGTCGAAGGCGTAGACGAATTCGCCGCCCGGCGGCACCTGCTCGAAGACGCCGTCCATCCCCGCCGGGTGGAATCCGTGGAAGTGCATCGAGTGGGGCATGGTGCCGCGATTCTTGAAGTAGACCCGGAGCGAGTCCCCTTCGGTGCAGCGGAGCGTCGGGCCGGGAATGGCGCCGTTGTAGGTCCAGGCGGGGAAGCGGACGCCGGGCGCCACCTCCACGACTTTCTCCTCGGCCCAGACGGTGTACTCGCGGAGCTTCCGCCCGCCGGGGAGAACGGTGACCTTTCCGTAGTCGAATTCCGAGAGGGCGCGGATGGCGTGATCCCGCGCGGCGGCGGCGAGGGAGTCGGCGGCGCCGAGGGGCGCCTTCGCCGCGTCGCCGCCGGCGCCGGGGCCGCCGGGCCCGCAACCGGCGGCCGCGATCAGAAGCGCGACGGCGACGGCCGAGAGCGACGCGACGAGCGCGCGCGAGGCGTCTCCGCGATGGGCGGTCACTTCTTCTCGACCACCATCTTGCCGCCCATGCCCGGGTGCGTGCAGCAGGTGTAGGCGAATTCCCCCGACTTCGGCATCGTGACCGTCACCTCGCGGCGCTCGCCCGGCTTCAGGGGCGGCCCGCACTCCACGTTCATGCCGACGACTCGGAAGTTGTGGAGCACGTTCGTCG
>DASTSZ010000366.1:0-8286 GCA_035760425.1 Candidatus Eiseniibacteriota bacterium
ACGTCCTGGAGCCCGACGGTGGCGTCGGGGTCGTTCGGAAAGAAGCGGATGGTGCCGGTCTTTCGCGGCGCGCGCCGCGTCACCGGCGCGCCCCGAAGAGGGCGAGCAGCTTCTCCGCCGTCAGCGTGTTCACCACGTCCTTCTTCGTGAGCCACGCCTTCCTTGCGATGCCGACTCCGTAGGGGATGTCGTCGTAGCCGCTCACGTGGTGGGCGTCGGGATTCACCGCGAATCGGGCGCCCCGCTCCTTCGCGCCGCGCACTTCCCTCCAGTCGAGGTCGAGGCGGTGGGGATTCGCGTTGATCTCCACCACCACGCCCTCCTCCGCCGCCACGCGCACCACCTCGTCGATCGCCACCTTGTACCCGTCGCGCTGGAGCAGGAGCCGCCCCGTCGGGTGGGCGAGGATCGAGACGTGCTTGTTTCGGAGCGCCTTCACCATGCGCTCGGTCATCGCCTCCTCGCTCATCGTGAAATTCGTGTGGATGGAGGCGACGACGTAGTCGAGCCGCTCGAGCACTTTGTCGGGATAGTCGAGCGTGCCGTCGGGAAGGATGTCGACCTCGGAGCCCTTGAGGATCCGGAGCTTCTTCGACTTGGCGTTCCACCGGTCGATGGCCTGGCCCTGGCGCTTCAGGTCGGCCTCCGAGAGCCCGTTCGCGTAGCGCGCCGTCGCCGAGTGATCGGCGATGCCGAGATACTCCGCGCCCCACGCCTCGGCCGCCTCGGCCATCTCCTCGAGCGTCGACTTGCCGTCGCTCGAGGTGGTGTGGCAGTGGAGGATGCCGCGCATGTCGGCGACCTTGATCAACGTCGGCAGTTCGTTCGCCTCCGCGGCTTCGATCTCGCCGCGGTCCTCGCGCATCTCCGGCTCGATGTAGGGGAGACCGAGGACCTTGAAGAGATCGGCCTCGCTCTTGACGGGGGCGTGGCGCTTGCCGCTCAGCTCGTACTCGTTGAGGCTCATGCCGCGCTCGAGCGCGCGCGAGCGAATCCGGATGTTGTGCGCCACGTTGCCCGTGAAGTAGTGGAGCGCGAAGGGGAACTGGCCGGGCGTCACGAGGCGGAGATCGACGGCGAGGCCGGAGGGAAGCCGGACCGAGGTCTTCGTCTCGCCGCTCGCGATGATCGTGGCGTCGGGGACGAGGGCGAGGAACGCCTTGGTCACGATCGCGGGTTTCGTGGTCGCCACGAGGAGATCGACGTCCTTCACGGTCTCGGCCCAGCGCCGGAGACTCCCGCCGATCTCGGCCTCCTCGACCGCGTCGTGGGCGCGGAGCGCCGCGAGGAGTTCCTCGGCGACGGGGCGGACGTCGCTCACCAGGTAGCGACCGGCGCCCTTCTCGAGGAGCGCGATTCCCTCCAGGATCTTCTTCTCCGATTGCTCGCCGAAGCCCTTCAGGCCGCGGATCTCGCCGTTCTCCGCCGCCTTCTTCAGCTTCGCGAGGGTCTTGATGCCGAGTTCCTCGCCGAGCGCGCGCACCTTCTTCGCGCCGAGGCCGGGAACGCGGATCATCTCGAGGTAGCCCTTCGGCGTGGCGGCGGCGAGCTCGTCGTAGTAGCGCATGCGGCCGGTGCGCCAGAGTTCGGTGATCTTCTCGGCGAGCGCCTCGCCGATCCCTTTCAACTCCGTGAGCGTACCCGCCTCGATGCGGGCGCCGAGGTCCTCCGTGAGTCCGTCGATGACGCGGGAACCGTTCTCGTACGCGCGGATCTTGAAGGGATTCTCTCCCTGGAGTTCCAGGAGGACGGCGATCTCGTCGAGGATGCGGGTGACGTCGCGCTTGTCCATGGCTCGAGGGCGGCGCGGGAGCGCCGTCGGTCAGAGGAGTTCGGAGAGCGGGCGGCGGCCGGAGAATCCTTCGTCGAGCGGATGCCAGTGCTCGATCCTCGGCTCGCCCCGGCGCCAGCAGAGGCAGACGACGCGCCCCTGCGCCATCGTGTAGAAGTCGACGAGTCCCAGTTCGAGATCGCGAAGGATGCAGCCGTGCCGCGAGACGGCGCCGAGTTCGGAGCGGAAGCGCTCCAACTGCTCGGCCTGGAGCCGCTCCTTCTCGCGGAGCGCGCGAACGTCGGGGCTCTCCTCGCTGGCGCCGCTCCCGGCGATCGCGCCGAGGACCTCGATTTCGCGGCGGAGCGCCGTCGCGTCCCGGGCGATGCCGACGAGCGTATCGAGCGAGGCCTCGAGCGCGGGAATGAGGCGATTCGCCTCCTCCACCGAGAAGATCTTGTTTCGAATCCGTTCCATGCCTGGATGCTACCAGCGCGGCCCTCGCGCTTGCAACCGACGCGCGATCGTGACACGATTCCAGGGATGTCGCTCGACGAGCCGATTTCTCGACGCGTCTTTCTCCACCGCGGCGCCCTCGTGTCCGCGGCGGCGCTGGCCGCCGCCGGCATGCCCGGCGTGCCCTGGATTCCGGGGTCCGGCGACGCCGACGCGGCGATCATGGGGATCGGCCAGGAGCTTCGCGACGTCCTCAATTTCGAGACCTGCAATCGCATCCTCACGGAGGCCCTCGCCCGCGGCGGCACCTGGGCCGACCTCTTCGCCGAGCAGCGCTTCACGACCAAGATCGCGCTCGACGACGGGAAGATCGAGTCGGTCACCTACGGCTATCCGCGCGGCGCCGGCGTGCGCGTCCTCCGCCGCCACCAAACCGGATACGCCTTCTCCGACGACATCGCCTTCAATTCGCTCCTCGACGCGGCGCGCGTCGCCTCGGCGATCGTCGAGAATCAGAGCCCCGTCACCCCGATCGACCTGACCCGCCGCGAGATCGCGCCGGCGTTCGCCCTCGCGTCGCCCGCCCCTCTCATGAACGAGAACATGAAGTTCGAATTCGTCCGGCGGCTCGACGCCGCGGCGCGCTCGGTCGACCCTCGGATCGTCTCGGTTCGCGTGGAGTACACCGACGACGTTCGCGACGTCCTCATCGCGACCTCGGAGGGGAACTACTACATCGACCGGCAGTTCCTCGTGTCGATCAGCTGCACGCCGACCGCGGTGGAAGGGACGGTGCGGCGAAGCGGCTTCGGCTCGCTCGGCGGGCGCGTCGACGAGCCCTACTTCGCCCGCCGTTCGCCCGAGGACGTGGCGCGCGAGGCGGCCGAGCAGGCGCTCGTCCTGCTCCAGGCGGGCGCGGCGCCGGCGGGAGCCATGCCGGTCGTGATCGGGCCGGGTTGGGGCGGCGTGCTCATCCACGAGGCGCTCGGCCACGCGCTCGAAGGGGACGGCATCCGGCGCGGAACGTCCGTTCTGACCGGCAAACTCGGGACCCAGGTCGGAAGCCCGCTCCTGCGCGTCGTGGACGACGCCCGCGTTCCGTTCGGCCGCGGGTCGTATTCGATCGACGACGAGGGCACGATCGGGCAGCGGACGGTGCTGGTCGATCGAGGCGTCCTCCAGTCCTACATTCTCGATCGGCAGAGCGCGGCGCTCCTGGACGCGCGGCCGACGGGGAACGGCCGCCGGCAGTCCTATCGCCATCGCCCCTTGCCGCGCATGAGCAACACCTTCATCGACCGCGGGTCGAGCGACCCCGGGTCGCTCCTCTCGGGCATCAAGAAGGGGTTCTACGCGGCCATGCTGGGCGGCGGGTCGGTCGACACGACGAGCGGCAATTTCAATTTCGCGGTGCGCGAAGGCTACTGGATCGAGGACGGCAAGATCACCCGCCCCGCCCGCGGCGCCGTGCTCGTCGGGAACTCGCTCGAGACGCTGCGAGGGCTCGATGGGGTCGGCAACGATCTCTACATCGAGCCGGCGCGCGGCACCTGCGGCAAGGACGGCCAGATGATCCCGGTCGGCGTCGGCCAGCCGACCGTGCGCTTCGCCTCGATCACGGTCGGCGGGACGGCGATCTAGCGATGGCGAACCTCACCCCGCGCGAAATCCTCGATCGAGTCCGGAATCTCGCGCAGCGCTCGGGCGCGCCGGAGACCGAGGCGTACATCGAAGTGGTGAACGTCACCGAGTCCCGCGTCCGTCAGGGAGAGGTGGAGTTCCTCACGCAGTCGGCCGTGCAGGGGCTCGGCGTCCGCGTCTTCGTCGACCGGAAGGTCGGTTTCGCCTACACGAGCGACCTGCGCCCGAACGTCATGGACGAACTTGTGCGGCGGACGATCGCCCTCGCCGGCATGAACGCCCCGCGCGACGAGAATCGGCTCCCCGACGAGCAACTACCGGCGCTCCCGGACCTCGAACTCTACGACTCGGCCGTGGCCGCGCTCCGGCCGGCCGATCTCACGCTCCTCGCGCGGAAGACCGAGGATCAGGCGTTCGCGGCGGACAAGCGGATCCAATCGTCTCGGAGCGTCGTGGCGGGAACGGCCATCGGCGAAGTTCACTTCTCGAACACCTTCTCGCCCTACCAGACCTATCGCACGACCACCTGCTGGCTGGGGATGACGGCGATCGCGTCGGACGGCACGAAGAAGCGCGAAGGCGCCTACGCCGACCAGCGCCGGTTCCTGCTCGACCTCAACACGCCGGAGCGGATCGGCCGCAAGGCGGCGGAGCGCGCGGCCGCGCGACTCGGCGCCGCGCCGATCGGGACGACCCAGGCGCCCGTGATCTTCGAGGCCGACGCGGCGGCCGCCTTCTGGTCGGGACTCGTTCCGGCGATCAACGCCTCGAACGTCATCGAGCGGCGGAGCTTCTTCGAAGGGAAGCAGGGCAAACCGGTGGCGTCGCCGCTCGTAACGCTCGTGGACGACGGACTCCTGCGCCGCGGCATCGGAACGCGCCCCTTCGACGGCGAAGGCGTGCAGCAGCGACGGACGCCCGTCATCGAGCGAGGCGTTCTCTCGAAGATCCTCCATACCGCCACCACCGCGCGGCGATTGAACGTGCGGCTCACGGGCAACGCTTCGCGCTCGTACGATTCGCTCCCGACGGTCGGGGTCACGAACCTCTTCCTCCAACCCGGGTCGACCGGACTCGACAAGATGATCGCCGAGACCCAGCGCGGCCTCCTCGTGACCGACCTGGCGGGATTCGGAATCGACACGGTCTCGGGCGAGTACTCGCAGCAGGTCGCCGGACGCTGGATCGAAAAAGGCGTGCTCGGCGCGGCGGTCGAGGGCGTGACCGTGGCGGGGCGGCTCGACGAGATGCTCCTCGGCATCGACGCCGTCGGGAAGGACATCGAGTATCGCGCCGCGGTCTCCTCGCCGAGTCTTCGCTTCCGCCAGCTGACCATCGCCGGATCGTGACGGCGGTGCGCGCGCCGCGTTCCTCGGTCGCCGCCCGGTCGCTCCGCGTCGCCCTCCTCCTCGCCCTCGCGTCCGCGTTCGCGCCCCCGCGCCTCGCGGCGAAGGCGCCGCCGGCGCTTCCTTGGTCGCGCGCCGATCTCCCCGGCGCCCACTACGCCTCGGCGATCGTCGTGGCGCGGCTCGACGGCGATTCGCTCCGGGACGTCGCGTTCACCGACTACGGCGCCAACCAGGTCCGCGTCTTCCTCAATCTAGGGCACCGCGGGTTCGTTCGAGGAGGCGACGTGGAGGTCGGCTTCGCGCCGCAGGATCTCGCGGCCGGCGACATCGACGGCGACGGGGTCGTCGACCTCGTGGCGGCGAACGAAGGCTCCTCGAGCGTCACGATCCTGCGAGGCGACGGCGACGGCGGCTTCGAGGCGCAAGCCGATCTGCCGGCGGGCGGCGGCGCGAATTCGGTCGCGCTCGCCGACTTCAATCGCGACGGCCGCCTCGACATCGCGACCGCGAACATGATCCGGAAGACGCTCTCCATTCTCTACGGCGACGGCCACGGGCTCTTCGCGCCGCCCGAGCCGCTCGCGGCCGCCATGGCGCCGATGAACGTCGGCGTCGGCGACCTCGACGGGAATTCCTATCCGGATATCGTGGCGGCCGATCACCTCGACAACACGGTCGGCGTCTTCCCGGGCCGCGCCGGGAATCTATTCGGGCCGCGCGTCGATCACCCGGTGGGGCGGCGCCCCTGCGGACTCGCGGTCGGCGACGTGGACGGCGACGGCGTCGACGACGTCGTCGTGACGCACCTCCAGTCGGATCAGGTCTGGATCATCTACGGGCGGACCACGCCGGGTTATCGCGCGCGCCGTTCGTTCGGAACGGGGCATCGGCCCTTCGAGGCGGCGATCGCCGACTTCGACGGCGATCGGGCCCTGGAACTGGCCGTCAGCCTCGAGGACGACGACGCGGTCGCGTTCTACGAGGCGCGGGGCGACCGGCGATTCAGCAAGCGGGGCGTCGTTCCCGTCGGGGCGGGCCCCCGCGCGGTTGCGGCGGGGGACTTGGACGGGGACGGTCGCGCCGACCTCGTGGTGGCGAGCCCGAAGGGGCGTAGCGTCTCGATTCTCTGGAACGACGGGAGCTCCGCGGGGCGCGCGCGGTAGACCGGCGGACTCCTACGCGGTCGTGGGGTCGGGCTTCGGGTCGACGTCGTCCTTCGGCGCGGCGTAGAGTTCGCCGACGGTGAACTTCTTCGGCTGGCGGACGTAGATGTAAGCGGAGTTCGCGGCGGCCGCGCCTTCGCTGCAGGCGGTGATGAGGAGCTTGTACTTCCCCGGATAGGTCGCGATGTCGCCGCACGAAAGCACGCCCTTCACGTTCGTGTGCATTCGGTTGTCGGTCTTGATCTGATTCCCTTCGAGTTCGAGACCCCACTGACGGACGATCTTCGTGTCCATCAGGTAGCCGATGTTGATCGCCACCAGGTCGGTCGGAATCGCCTCCTCCGCTCCCGTCTTCTTGTTCTTCACGAGGACGGAGCGAACGACCCCCGCCGGTCCCGCGTCGCCGCGGATCTCCACGGTTTCCGTTTCGAGGAGCGCGCGAATGCGCGGCGACTCCCGCACTTCCTCGACGTAGCCGTCCATGCCCTGCCACTTGTCGAGCATGTGGATGAGGGTGACGTCGGCGACTTCCTTGAGCGAGATGGCGGCCTCGAGCGCGCTGTCGCCGCCGCCCACCACGAGGACGCGCTTTCCGCGGCAGAGCTCGACGTCGGGCATGCCGTAGGTCACGCCGCGATCCTTGAACTCCGCTTCGCCCGGCTTCTTGATCTTCCGCGGCTCGAAGGCGCCGCCGCCGGTCGCGACGATGACCGCCTTCGCCTCGTACGTGCCCTTCGTCGAGACCACGCGGATCAGGTCGGCCGCGTCGTCGCGTTCGATCATGGTGACGTGCTCGCCTTCGTGGATCTCGGCGCCCATGTGATTCGCCTGGTCGACGAAGTTCCGTCCCAGGGCATCCCCCATCACGTAGGTATAGGAGGGGAAGTCGTGCACCGGCTTCTTCGGGTAGAGGGAGGCGAGCTGCCCGCCCGCCACGGCCGTGTCGAGGAGGAGCGTCGTCATGCGCCGCATGCGGGTGAAGAGCGCGGCCGAGAGCCCGGCCGGCCCGGCGCCGATGATGATGATCTCCCAGGTCATGGGGGACGAGGCCTCCGAACGCGGGGAACTGCGAGCGCCGGAGAATATCACATTCGTGATACCTTGATGCTCTGCCCATGAGCCACTCCGCCCCGATCACCCTATCGGCGACCGGCGTCCCCCGGGTTCCGGCGCTCGCGCTCGACACGGTCTGGTTCCAGGTGGCCGGGACGCTCTGCAATCTCCGCTGCCGCCACTGTTTCATCTCGTGCGGCCCCACGAACCGAAGCCACGACTACATGTCGAGGGAGTCGGTGCGCGGCTATCTCGACGAGGCGGAGTCGATGGGCGCGCGAGACTTCTACTTCACGGGCGGGGAACCCTTCCTCCACCGCGACCTGCTCGGGATTCTGGAGGACGCGCTTCGGGTGGCGCCCGCCAGCGTGCTGACGAACGCCACCTTGATCACGCCGGAGAGGGCGGCCGCGCTCGCCGAACTGGAGCGCGCGAGCCGCTACGCGCTCGAGATGCGCGTCAGCCTCGACGGGCTCACGGCGGCGATGAACGATCCGATTCGCGGCGAGGGGACGTTCGACGACACCGTGCGCGGAATGCGGGCGCTCGCGGAGGCCGGGTTCCTGCCGATCGTGACCGTGGCGCAGACGTGGCCCGACGCCGAGGACGCGCGTCTCCGGGAGGAGTTCCACGATTTCCTTCGCCGCGAAGGAATGCCGCGGCCGCGGGTGAAGATCCTCCCGCTCGTTCGAATCGGACGCGAGGAGTCGCGAACGCGAGGCTACGCGCCCGCGGAGTTCCTCACGGACGAACACATGCGCGGCTTCGATCCCTGGATTCTCCAGTGTTCGAACAGCCGGATGGTGACGAGTCGCGGCGTCTACGTCTGCCCGATCCTCATCGACGCGGCCGA